>JBAVAV010000145.1:0-10115 GCA_049585895.1 Candidatus Sulfotelmatobacter sp.
ATTGTGTGTCCGCTCACAGATTGGCTGGGACGATGGGCAGGATAAGGTTCGCCTGAACCTGGGCGAAGGACTTACCGGCATCGCGGCCTCCAAGAAACAGCCCGTCTACGCTCCCGACGTCAGTAAAGACCCGCGCTACTTCTGTTCGGCCAAGTCCACACGGTCGGAGCTGGCTATTCCGTTGATGGTGAGGGATCAGGTCGTCGGCGTTCTCGACTGTCAAAGCGACCGCCTGAATCACTTCGATAACGAGACCATTGACCTGCTGACCCTGTTCTCCACGCAGGCATCCATGGCGCTGCAAAACGCGCGCCTGTATTCCCTGGAGCGCGAGCGCGCCCGGCAGCTGGAAGCCATCAACGCCATCGCGAAGCAGACCACCGCGGTTCTGGACTTGGAAGAGCTTTTGGCCCGGGTGTGCCGGCTGATCCAGCAGGCGTTCCAGGTGTCGCATGTTTCCTTGTTCCTGAGGGAAGAGCACGATGTGGTACTGCGCGCGCATTACGGAACCCTGACGCTGCGCATTCCGGAAGGCGGGCGATTCCCGTCCAGCGCGCAACCCTGGGCGCAAGTCCTGGCCACAAACGCTACCGTTACCGAAACCGAACCGCTTACTGCCGCGACAAAGTTCTATGCCGAATCGGCGTCGCGCATGTGCATTCCGTTGGTTTCGTTTGGCCAGATACTGGGAGTGCTTACGCTCGACAGCGGGGAGCCGAACGCCTTCCGAGATGGCGACCTGCAGTCGCTTGAATCGGTCGCGGATATCTGCGCCGCTGCCATTCAGAACGCTCACTACGTCGAGCGCGTGAAGCAACTCGCCTACCTGGACGGGCTGACCGGCATCTTCAACCGCCGCTTCTTCGAGTTGCGCATCATGGAAGAGATCGAGCGGGCCCGCCGCTACGGCACCGGCATGGCCGTCATCATGGCGGATATCGATCAGTTCAAAAAGTTAAATGACGAGTTTGGGCACCTGCTGGGCGACGAAGTGCTCCGGCAGGTATCGTCACTCTTTCATCAACAATTGCGGAAAATTGATGTAGTGTGCCGCTACGGCGGCGAGGAATTTGGCATTCTGCTCACGCAAACCCACGCCGAGCACGCCATGAGCGTGGCCGAAAAATTGCGGCGGACCGTGGAAAGCTGGCAGTTCCCCGGTGTGCCCAGCACGGTCACGATCAGCGCTGGGGCGGCAGCCTTTCCCGAACACGGCACAACTCGCGACGACCTGGTCAGAGCGGCCGACACAGGTCTTTATGCGGCCAAACAGGGGGGACGCAACCGGGTTTGCCTGGCGTCAATGGCTCGCGGCAACACGGCAGGCTCCTGAAGCCGCTTGGGAGCCGGCCGCGGCGTGACGGCTAGATGTCGAGCCCGTCTCCTCGCATGTCGTAATGCATCTCGCGCATCTCGTTCTGGCGTTCTTCCGGCTCGCGCTGCAACTCTTGCTGAACGTGCTGGTGCATATGCGGCCGGTAGTTCTGTCGCAACTGCTCGACCTGGCCGCGTACTTGCTTCTGCTTCTCCTGCGCGGCCTTGCACTGGGCTTCGACAGCCCTCTTCATATCCTCTGAAGCCAGCTTCATTTGCGGCTGCATTTCGGCCAGCTGGTTCTTGAGCGTTTTCAGCTCTGCCCGGGTTGCGGCGTCCAGTTCGTCCCCGTCAGAACTCTCCTCGATCACTTCGCCGGAATCGTTGCGCGGAGGCAGAGTGAGCGTCAAGATCTGCTCTTTTTTGTCTCGGATTACTCCTACGGCGATGGAGTTGCCTTTGCCTGAGCGCAACGCATGAGTGAAGTCGGTGGCGTCGTGAATCGGCTGATCTCCGACCCGGACGATGACATCCCCGGCGCGAAGACCTGCTTTGTCGCCACGGCTGCCTTTTTCCACCGAGCGGACCAGCACTCCGTTTCCATTCTTAACGCCGAAGAAGTCGCCCAACTGTGGCGTCATGTTCTCCACCATCAGGCCGCTCCGCACGGAAGAGTGCACCACGACGAACGAAGGCACCTCAAAGTCGGGAAGGTTGGGAATGGGCGGAATTTCGAAATGGAAGTCCTTCACTTTCGGGGAGACATAGGAGAACTCCTTACGCCGGTCGGCTAGCTGCACCTTAATCGTCATCGGCTGCCCGTCGCGGCTGATTCCCATGCTGACCAGCCGTCCGGGAGGTGTTTCGTGGATCATCCGCTGTAACTGGGCTTTGCTCTCGATGGGAGTGCCATTCATGGTCAGAATCACGTCGTGCTCTTTAATGCCGGCCTTGCCGGCGGGAGCATCCTGGTCCACCATGGTGACTTCGACGCCGGCCTCTTCCTTCAGTTTGAGAGTTTGGAGCCGGTCGGCATTCACGTCCACGATGTCGACGCCGAGGTAGGCTCCGGTACCCGACTCTTCGCTGGAAAATCCCCAGACCGTCGCAGGCGGGTCCACGGACCAGGACTGCGCGGCCTTAGAAACGTTGAGCAGAAGCGGCACTAAAATAATGGTCGTGAGGATGTATTTGCTCATGGCTTAATCCCTCGAAAATCGGGTTGGCAGAGACTTGGGCTTAGCCGGTCTCCGTTTGTACTTAATGATTCGGGCGCTTAAAGCAGATGTCGCCCGTAGTAGTGTGCACCTTCACCACCGGCCCACCGCCATTCAGCTTGCCTTCGGCGGTCAAGGTCTTTGGACCATAAGGGCCGCCTTCACTGGTAACGTGAATATCGGAAAAATCCGACTTGATACGGTGTCCGTTGGCCAGGTCGACGCTGGCGCGCACCGTGATTGCGACATCGGATGCGATGTACACGGTGATGTCGCCGGCTGAAGTCTCCAGCACTGAGTCATGATGCTCAGCGCCGGTGTTGACGAGCTTTACGACGATCCCGCCCGCGCCCGTCTCGGCGCGAGCCGAGGGCACGCCATAGAGCTCGATCCCACCACCGCCGGTCGAGGCCTGAACGTAGCCCTTGGCCGAAGTAACGTGAATGCTACCGCCCCCGGTATCGATGGTCGCCGGACCGTCAATATCGCCGAGATCGATGCTGCCGCCGCCGGTCGAGGCCTTCACTTTCCCGTTGCATTGCCGGACCTGAATGCTTCCACCGCCCGTCTCAATGGTGGCCCCCTGCGCTCCGGACTGAATGTCTACGCTGCCGCCGCCGGTCTCCGCGACGATCTTGCCGTTGGCGTGGCGAACCTCAATCGATCCGCCGCCCGTGTGCAGCCCGAGATCGCCCCTGATGGTACCGACATCGATGGAGCCGCCACCGGTTTCGGCATTGGCGCCCCCGCCGATGTCATCGAGGTGCATGCTGCCGCCGCCACTTTGCGCCTCAACCCGGCCGGAAATCCCGGTGGCCTCGACGTTACCGCCCTCGGTTTCCAGTTTCATCCAGTCCATTTCGCGGGGAACGTTGATGGTGAATTCTCCGGAGAAGCGGCGCGGCCGCCCGCCTTGCCAGTCGCCCACGATCCACGCTGTGTCCCCCTTTACGTAGGCAGTGATCTTGTAAGACTCAAGCTGGCGGCGGGCGTCTTGTTCCGAGGAATTGTAGGAACGCGTATGAACCGCGTAATTGATACCTTGTTGTTGCCCGCCTCGTACGACCACCGAGCCCATATCGACCTTCACCCGCAAATTCTTTACCGCGGCCAGTGTGCCTGTCACTTCCTGTCCCCAGCCGCCGCCCTCCCGGGATACATGTGTTTCCTGCGCCAGTGTCAGGGACGCAAGCAGGGCCGGCACAGCCAGAAGACCGACGAATTGTAGCGATCGTTTCAAGATAGTGACCTCACCTTCCATATGCCGCCGCTTTCGGCGGGAGCTTCCATTTCGTTCAATCTCTTATCAGTCAATCTTTGTCAGTCAATCTCCGGGTTAGTCAATCTCTGGCAACTGCGCCAGCATGGTCCGGGCCTGCGACTTGATGTAGGTGCTCTGGTCTTTAGCGGCCAGCGTCATCAGAACTCCGCGCACGCTGCCATCGGCCTTCACCGGCTCGATCAGACGCAAAGCCTCGGTGCGCACGCCTTGATTCGAATCGTTCACCAGGGCCGACAGCACGGCATCGCGCACCCGTACATCGTCTTTCACATAACCGCCGAGGGCGCTCAGAGACTTCAACCGGACTCCAGGATTGGAATCATATTGCAAGGTATAGAGCAAGGCTTCGCGGACCTGCGAATCATTCGGCCTCTGGGTGAGCAGATCGACGGAATCCATGCGCACTCCGGAGTTGTAGTTGTTGCGCGCCGCGTACAGCAGGAGTTGCTGAATACGCTGGTCGTTGAGAGATCCCTGGGCATCCTGCGTGGTCACCGTATCGTACTTGATGTCGATTTGATTGCTGCCCGGCTCCTGCGTGACGGAACGGATGCCGGTAATGGCGGCCTCCGAAGCGGGCACTGCTGCGCCTGAGGTTGCACCCGCGATTTGCGAGGAGCGCCCCAGCAGTTTGTAGGTAGTTCCAATTCCGCCGGCGAAACCCAGAATCAAAATCGCCGAGGCCAGCGCCGGCGAGAAGCGCACCTGCCGCAGCCAGCTGGCCGGATCGAGCGCGAGCCGGTGCCAGAAGCGCCCTTGCTCGACGGTCTCCAGACCCTCCTGCAGGCGCATGCGCGAAGCCGCCAGCAGATTGGGCGTGGGCTCGGCGGCGCGGTCTTGCAAAAGCAGAGCGTGAAATTCCTGCTCCGCCTTCAGTTCGGCTGCGCACCCGGCACAACGGGCCACATGCTGTTCAAGTTCGTGACACGCATCGTCGGCCAACTCGCCATAGACGTGGAGCACGATATTTTGTTTTACCCAATCACACTTCATAATCGACCCCGTTTCAAGGTTTCAAAGTTGCAAGGTTTCAAGGTCTTCGAAACTATGAAACCCTGAACTTTGAAACCTTTTCCTCACCTCATATCCGCCAGCGATCCCCGCAACTTCTGCGTGGCGCGAAAGAGCGTATTCTTGGCGGTCTCTTCCGTCGTATGCAAAATCTCACCTACAGTCCGCAACTTCAATCCGTGGTAATGCTTCAACTCGAACACCATTCGCTCGCGCGGCGTCAGCTTCTCCAGCGCTCCCGAGATCCGCGCCCCCAGTTGGCGCCGCATCAGGTCGCGCTCCGGATTCGCTCCGGCACGGGCATCGGGCACCTGATCGAGCAGGTCGTACTCTCCGCCGGAAGAATCTCTCGCAACCGGCGCGTCTTCCTTGCGCACCTGCTTCTTGCGTAGATGATCGAGGCACAGGTTGGTCACGATCCGGTAAATCCAGGTGTAGAAAGAACACTCAAAGCGGAAGCTGCCGATGTTCTTGTACGCCTTGAGGAAGGCGTCCTGGTAAACGTCCTGCGCGTCTTGCTCGGTGCCGGTGAGATGCAGCGCGAGACGTAACACCGCATGGTCGTAGCTGCGCACCAGTTCCTCGAAGGCGGCGCGGTTGCCGCGCTGCGCTTCGCGGATGAGCATCGTATCGTCTATGCGGCGTTCTTGCCCAGCCATGCGGCCCCGCGTGATGGGGTCCCGGTTACTGCCGACTCTTTCCACTCTGTCGCTTGTTGCCGAGTGGGCCCGTTGGCCAACCGCAAATGAAACTGTCCATGCATCGGCCGGCATCTTTGATGTCGTGTCCTCTGCCAACCTCGCGCCTGTGCCGTATCCGGGCTGGCAAGGAATAGACGAATTGTCGGGGCAACCGTGAGCAGGAATTATAGGCTCTTGGGGTGATTTTTGGCGGCTCTAGGTGCTTCTGAAATAAAGAGTTAGAGGAAGACAGAACACTCTCAATCGTTGCTTATACAGCGTTTGGCGAGAAAATACACCGGAGAGCTACTTCCCTGCTGTACCGCTTCTTCCGGAGTTATTCCGCTAAACTCAATCGCAAAGCGAAACTGGGATTTCCACAGCACCATTGTTCTGCCCATTCCATGACCGAATCCTTAGCACAGTTCCTCTCGAAGAACTTCCAGACGCACCGCAGCGAGCGCGCCTATGGGCAACGCCGTGGATACCGCATGGAGTGGTCCACGTACGGACACGTCATGGAAATGGCATATCGGTTCCGCCACGAACTGGATGCGCGCAATATCCGCAAGGGCGAGCGCGTGATGCTCTGGGGCGAGAACTCGGCCGAGTGGGTGGCGGCTTTCTTTGGTTGCGCGCTGGCGGGCGCAGTTGTCGTTCCGATGGACCACGCCGCCTCTGCCGATTTCGCGATGCGTGTTTTACGCCAGGTTGAAGCGAAACTGCTGGTTTGCTCACGGGAACACGCCGATCGTACCGGCGCGGGCAAACTCGAATCATCGACTTTGATTTTCGAGGAACTGATGCAAGCTCTCGGTCATCACTCCGCCGCTTCGATTTCCAATGCCACGATCGATCCCGACGACATTCTGCAGATCGTCTTTACTTCCGGTACAACGGCTAAGCCACGAGGCGTAGTAATCACGCACGGCAATGTGCTGGCCAACATGTCGCCGCTGGAGCTTGAGATGCGGCGCTACCTGAAGTATGAGCGCTTCGTGCATCCCATTCGGTTTCTGAGCCTGCTCCCGTTGAGCCACGTGTTCGGGCAGTTTTTAGGGATGTTCCTCCCTCCCTTGCTCGGCGCCACCGTCATTTTTCAGGAAGACCTGAAGCCGTCGGAAATCATGAGCACGATTCGGCACGAGCGAGTCTCGGTGCTGGTGAGCGTGCCGCGCGTTTTGCAGTCGCTCAAGCAAAAAACAGAACGGGATGCGGAGGATCAAGGGAGCCGTGAGAATTTCCCTCTCCGTTATCGAAAGGCGAAAGGGCAGCCCTTCCTTCGCCGCTGGTGGACGTTCCGCAGCATTCATCGTAAGTTTGGCTGGAAGTTCTGGGCATTCATCTCGGGCGGTGCTGCGCTCGACCAGGAGACGGAAGAATTCTGGGGACGCCTGGGATACGCAGTGGTGCAGGGTTATGGTCTGACGGAGACAACCTCTCTGATCAGCGTGAACCACCCGTTCAAGCTGGGGAAAGGATCGATCGGGAAAGTTCTGCCGGGGCGTGAGGTCAAGCTTGCCGGCGATGGCGAGATTCTCGTGCGCGGCGGCGGGGTAACGACTGGTTACTGGGACAGCAGCGGCCCGCATGTGGTTGCGGATGAACAAGGTTGGTATCGCACGGGAGACATGGGCGCTTTCGATGAAGCCGGCAACCTGTACTTCAAAGGCCGAAAGAAAGAAGTAATCGTCACGCCCGGTGGGCTGAATATTTATCCAGACGATCTTGAGGCTACGCTGCGGCGCCAACCCGAGGTGAAAGATTGCGTGGTGGTGGGAATTGAGCGCAACGGCAATGCCGAGCCGTGCGCCGTGGTGATCGTGCGGAATGATGCCCGCATTGAGGCGGCGGTTCAACGCGCGAACCAATCTCTGGCGGAATACCAGCACATGCGGATGTGGCTGGAGTGGCCGGAACCGGACTTTCCTCGTACCAACACACAAAAACCGCGTCGCAACCTGATTCAGGAAGTTGCCCGGAAACACGTTCTGCAAGCGGCGAATGACGGCGGCCTGGCCCAATCCACCGATAGCCCGCTCGCCGAATTGATCAGCCACATCACGGGAGGGGCAGTTGGTGGTTTGCGTCCTGAAGCAAGGCTCGATTCTGATTTGGGCCTGAGTTCACTGGATCGCGTGGAACTGATCGGCGCGCTGGAAGATCGCTACCAAGTCGATCTCAGCGAGACGAGCTTCGGCGCGGCGCACACCGTCGGAGACCTGGAGCTAATGCTGCGGGGTGAGGGCGCGCCACGCGCGGTCTATCACTATCCGGCTTGGGTGTTGCGCTGGCCGGTAACGTGGATGCGTTTTCTGGTGCACTACCTCTTCCTTCGGCCTGCAATTACAGTACTCGGCTGGCCGCGAATCGAAGGAAGGGAAAACCTGCGAGGTATAAACGGGCCCCTGTTAGTGGTTTCGAATCACATCGCCGACGTCGATGTGGGCTTCATTCAAACTGCCTTGCCGGCGCGGTTCCGCCATCGCCTGGCGACAGCCGTGGGCGGCGAAGCGCTGGAAGCGCTTCGCACGCCTCCGTCAGATCGAGGATTCTTCAGGAGAATTTATGATCGGATTGAATGGGCTCTTGGCGTTTCTCTGCTGAATTTGTTTCCACTCCCGCGGGAGGCTGGCTTCCGCCAGAGTTTCGCCTACGCCGGACAGGCGGTCGATCGCGGCTACAACATCCTGGTTTTTCCCGAAGGACGCCACACCGCCGATGGAAACATGAATTCGTTTCGCGCCGGGATTGGGCTGCTGGCGGTGAATCTGGGCATTCCAGTTCTCCCGGTACGAATTCTCGGATTGTTCGAGGTTAAGCAGGCGGGCAGGAGGTTTGCCGCGCCGGGGAAGATTTGTGTGCGTATCGGGCAGCCGATCAGATTTGACCCTGGAACCGCTCCCCAGGAAATCGCGCGCACCCTGCAAGAGAAAGTGCTGGAATTGTAGGTTTGCCTGTTCGCCAGCAGGACTCCTGGGCTTGCGCGATGCCGAAGGGTAGAAATCCAATCTCACCAGACTGCAGTAAACGCAAACCACAAATTGTAGATTGCGCAATCCTGCATCGGACCCTGCAGGCCGGAGAGGCACCCGGCCATCAGCCGGCATTTGCTCTATTCCTCATCCAGGGGAGCTTCTTCTTTGTGCGCGTCCGATTCAGGCTTTACTTCCGGCAAATGCGCCGCGCGCAACTCGCCATTGAGCGCTCGCAGATCTGATTTAAGCGTCTCCCAGCGTTTTATGAGTTGCGCTGCTTCGTCTTCCGTGGCAGCCACCGCATCGAACTGTGCCACGGTGGGTTCAGCGTCCACCGGCCAGACTTGACCATACAGAGTAGTCACGTGCCCGCTTACTTGAGAGAGGGTGGTCTGCTCAGTCGCAGAACTGAAGGGGCCGGGCGGCCCGCCCAGAAGCGCAGCGATTTCTTTCTGGAAAGCCTGGACGGAATCTTTTGTTGCGCCGGTGGCCTGCTCTTCGAGCTTCTGCAATTGGTCGCGCATCGATCCGGCCTGCAGGACCGCTTCCGAGGTTTGGCTCATCAACGCTGACAATCTCGTTTCGGTCTGGAACTTCTTCTCCAGGTGTGCCGGCGAGGTCTTCACTCGAGGATCCATCTTAACCGTGAGGGGCGCGGTATAAGTCTTGCCACCAACCGTGAGCCGCGCGGTGTATTGCCCAGGCAACGCCGTAGGGCCGAGCGGGAGACGTGGAGTGTCGCCGGGAATGGCAGCGATCGGATACTCATGGCGCACGGCAACCGGCGGCGTGTAGTGCAGATCCCAAACCCAGCGATGCATGCCGGCCTCTGCCGAGAGAGTTCTGGCGGGACGGATCCAGTAGAGCGGAATGAGCTGTTTCTGCAATTCTGCGTCAGTGATATCGGGCTGGTCCGCGCTCGAAAATCGCCGCACGAGTTGCCCGCGGACATCGCGGATCTCGATCGTGATCGGACTGGAAGTGGCGTGGGCAAGGTAATAGTCGAGGATCGCGCCATCGGGCGGATTAGCCGCGGCGGGCTCATCCGGAGGCAGTGGCGTATCGGTGTTGGTATTCCGCTGAATGCGCCAAGCCTGTGCCGGTGTGAACAGGTGCGCAGGTTCGCTTGCCAACGACGCGGAGGCTTCCCGCAGCGGCGCAATGTCATCCAGAATCCAGAAAGAGCGCCCATGCGTTGCCACGATGAGATCGTCATCATGGATCCACAAATCGCGCATCGACGTGTGGGGAAGATTCAACTGCAGCGATTGCCAACGGTCGCCGTCATCAAACGAAACCCAGACCGAGTTCTCTGTGCCGGCGAACAGCAGGCCTTTGCGAACTGGATCTTCACGCACCGCATCTACCGGCCCGAAATCGGGTAGTCCACTGGTAATCAGCTTCCAGGTCTTGCCCCCATCATGCGCCCTGTAGATATACGGCCGAAGGTCGTTGATGCGAAAACGGCTGACCGAAGCGTAGGCCGAGTCGTCATCGAAGTGCGAGGCCGCGATCTGCGTGACCTTACTCCAAGGCGTCAGCTCTTTCGGCGTGATTTCGTTCCACTTCTCTCCACCGTCACGAGTGAGCCAGATCAAGCCGTCGTCAGTGCCGGCCCACAGCGTGCCCACTC
>JBAVAV010000146.1:0-4673 GCA_049585895.1 Candidatus Sulfotelmatobacter sp.
CGTTCCAGCGCGAAGAGCAGCACCGGTTTGAGATTCTGGATGCGCATTGGGACTTGCCGGTGAAGACGGTCGATCTCGACCCAAAGCCCTGAAGCTGCAAACCTTTTACTACAGAGGGCGCAGGGGCACACCGGGGACAACCGTCAACCGCCAGGGACACGACTTCACGAAAGTAGCCCGACGTGGAAACCTGCTGCTTGGCATTTGTTTGCTTTCCTCTGTGAGTCTCCGTGTCCGCTGTGGTTAAGGCTCTGAGTCAATCTTCAGGAAATTTGCCACCACTTTTTCGTGCCACCTCCAAGGGCGATAGCCGTCTCGGCCGGCGAAGCGGGGCGGCTCCGGATCGCTGAGGTTTCTCCGCTTGATGAAGCAGCCGCGCCATTAAAGTGATTTTCTGCGCGTTTGACCGCTGCCGTTTGCAAAAGCCCCGCGCGATACGAGAACATACAAGGTTTGCACATCCATACAGATTCTTACTGAGGAAGCCACCAAAATATGGCTACACGGAATAAGTCCGCAAGAACGCCGGTGAAGGCACCACGTGTGCAGGTGAAGTCCGAAGGGAAGGCGGAGAGCCGTCTGAGCAACAGCGGTACGATTCAGCCCGCGAAAGGGAAGCTGGGTGTGATGATCCCGGGCATGGGCGCGGTGGCAACCACCTTCGTTGCCGGTGTCGAGGCGATTCGCAAAGGACTGGCCAAGCCAATCGGATCGCTTACACAGATGGGCACAGTGCGGCTCGGCAAGCGCACCGACGGCCGCTCGCCCAAGATCAAAGAGTTTGTGCCGTTGGCGAGTCTCGACGATCTGGTTTTTACCGGCTGGGACATTTTCGACGACAATATGTACGAAGCGGCCTCGAACGCCGGTGTGCTCGATCAGAGGCTCCTTGATAAGTTAAAGCCGTTTCTTTCCTCCGTGAAGCCGCGGGCGGCCGTCTTCGACCACAATTACGTGAAGAAGATCGATGGGCCGAACGTCAAGAAAGGCAAGACCAAGCTGGATCTGGCCGAGCAGTTGCGCGACGACATCCGCAATTTCAAAAAGACAAGCGGAGCGAGCCGGCTGATTACCATGTGGTGCGGTTCGACCGAGTCCTATATCGCTCCCACCGCCGCGCATCAGTCACTGAAGTCATTTGAAAAGGGGCTGAGGGAAAACGACGAAATGATCGCGCCCTCGATGATCTACGCCTATGCGTCATTAATGGAGGGCGTCCCCTTCGCCAATGGCGCGCCGAACCTGACAGTAGATTTGCCGGTGATGCTCGAACTCTCGCGGCAGAACGAGGCGCCCATCTGCGGCAAAGATTTCAAAACCGGGCAAACGCTGATGAAGACAATCCTCGCGCCCGGCTTCAAAGCGCGCATGCTGGGCCTGAATGGATGGTTCTCCACCAACATTCTGGGCAACCGCGACGGCGAAGTGCTCGACGATCCCGGCTCGTTCAAGACCAAGGAAGAATCGAAACTTTCGGTCCTGGAACACATTCTGCAGCCCGACCTTTATCCGGAACTCTACGGCGATATGTACCACAAGGTTCGCATTAACTATTATCCGCCGCGCGGTGATAATAAAGAAGGTTGGGACAACATAGATATCTTCGGATGGCTCGGCTATCCCATGCAGATAAAGGTCGATTTCCTGTGCCGCGATTCAATTCTGGCGGCGCCGATTGTGCTCGATCTCGTGCTGCTGGTCGATCTGGCGAAACGATGTTCGCAGTTGAAAGCCATCGGCATTCAGGAGTGGCTAAGCTTTTATTTCAAGTCTCCGATGACAGTGCCAGGTCTCTATCCCGAGCATGATCTGTTCATCCAATTGATGAAGCTCAAGAACACCCTGCGCCATTTGAAGGGCGAAGAACTGATCACGCACTTGGGGCTGGAGTATTACGACTAGCTAGTGTGGCGCAGGCGTTCGAAGCTTTAACCGCCACGACAGGGGCGATCGTGCCCATGCACCATACTCCTGCGAATTCTTTCCGTCTCGGCATCCTATTCATGCTAAAATGACCATGGTTATCGCGAATTGACCATTATGAAAACAATCGCTGCCGGCGTGTTCAAGGCCCGATGCCTCCAAGTCATGGAAGACGTGCGGACGAAACGCACTCCTGTGCTGATCACCAAGCGGGGAAAGCCGCTGGCCAAACTGGTGCCTCCCGACGACAATCCCCCCGAAATCTTCGGTCGCCTTTCCGGGAAGATTGAGATTCTGGGCGATATTGTTTCACCGATCACTCCCCTGGAGGACTGGGAGCTTCTGAAGTGATTCTGCTGGACACTCATGTTTTAGTGTGGATGGTTTCAAATCCTGGCAAACTCTCGCGGGTCGCAGTGCGCGAGATTCGCAGAGCGCAACGCCAGGGCGGCTGTGCCATTGCTTCGATCAGCCTTTGGGAATTGGCCTGGCTCTTCGCCAAAGGCCGCCTGAGAGCCTCCGGCACGGTCGAAGCCTCAATCCGCGAGATCGTGGACAGCGCCGCTGTGACCGTGCTCGAAATCACTCCAGAAATCGCAGGGCTGGCCATGGCCTTCCCGGTACCCTATCCCAAAGATCCAGGAGATCGTCTGATCGGCGCAACTGCGCGAGCAGTTGGAATCACACTGATTACGCAGGACGAGAGAATTCTCGCTAGCCCGCTCGTGCGCTCGGTTTGGTAGGCAAACCGTTTCATCCGCCTACGGATGGTTCATCTTCTTGTACTCGTCAAACTTCTCCAGAAACCGGTCAATGTCTTTCTTCTGCAAATAATACGGAGTCGACAACCGCAGCTTGTTCGGGTCGCCGCCGCGAATGCGGATCTTATGGGTCTTCCACAGCCAGTTTTCCAAATCCCGGCGTGGAACCTGGGGGACATTCACTGACACGATGGCGCAACGTGACCCAGGGTCGGGCGAAGTCCACGATTCGGCGCCGCGCTTCTGCATTTCCGCGAGGATGTAGTCTGCCAGTTGCCGATGTCGGCGCTCAATGCGGTCCATGTCGATGTCGTTGGCCAGCTTGATGGAGGCGCGCAATCCCCACAGCGCAGGCACGTTCGAGCTGCCAATGCGCTGGAATCGTTCAGCGCGGATCTTGGGCTCGTCCCAGCCTTCGGTGGCGATGGTGTTCCAGACGCGGTCGATGACTTCGTCGCGCACATAGAGAAACCCGGAACCCTTCGGCGCTTGCAACCATTTGTGCGGGCTCGAAGAATACATATCGCAGCCCAGGTCGTGCACGCTGAGCTGCATCATGCCGGGCACATGTGCGCCGTCAACCGCGGAGAGGATGCCTTTTGTACGCGCCAAAGCCGCAAGCTCTTTCGCAGGCAAGACCACGCCGGAAAACGTCGTGATGTGACTAAAGAAGAATACGCGCGTACGCGAAGTAATGGCGTCGCTAAACAGATTGAGCACCTGCGCGGCATCTTTCACGGGACGAGGTAGCGTGACTTTTTTCACCACGATCCCATAACGCCTGGCCTTCAGGTTCCAGGGATGCTCGCCGCCAGGATGCTCCTGGTCGGTCATGAGCACTTCGTCGCCGGGCTTCATATCCACGCCGTTCGCGATGTAGCTGTTCGCTTCCGTGGCATTGCGCAGCAGGGCGATCTCATCTCGATTGCAACCGACAAATGCGGCCAGCGGATCGCGGAACTCGTTCCACGCGGCATATCCCCAGATGGGATAGTCCTCGGGATCCTCCTGATCCAGCTTCTCGGTTGTGGTATATCCGTCGAAGATGGCGCGCAACACGGGCGCGGGACTGGAGCCGACGGTGCCGTTGTTGAGGTAAATCTCGTCCGCGGGGATAAGGAACTGCTTGCGCAGCTCGGCCCAGTAGGCGTCTTCGTTCTTGTCCAGCAGCGAATGATCGGGAAGCGACGACGGAAGCTTCTCGAGCTGCGCGAAGAGATTGCCGCGGAGAGCGAGCGAAGCGGCGAGCCCCGCAGTCGCGGTCGAAAAGAAATGGCGGCGGTCGAGCATGAAGCCCTCCGAGTTCAGGGATGAACGGAAGGCGCTATGGTACGACGGGGGTTACCCGCTAGTCGAGTTTTCCGGCACCCGTGTTTGCCTTTGCGAACTTTGCGGACCCTTCGCGGCCTTCGCGGTTAAGAGCTTTTAACCGCGAAGATCGCAAAGAATGCCGCAGAGGTCGCCAAGACGTATTTGATCCCGTGAGAGCTGCTCGACTCCGACTCCAAACTGCAGCACTGCACGAACCCGGCGCGTTCTCCCCTGAGGCCCGCGTCTCTTGCGGGCCTCCAGGATTTTCCGGAGTTGCGAACTGCGCGTTACTGTCCTGTCGGCTTCTCAGCAGCCTTACCCTTGGATTTCTTCGACTCTCCCATCCCCATCTTGGGCTTCCAGAAATCCGGATCGGCTTTGATCCAGTCGTCTGAGGCGTAGCTCATGCGCGGATTGAAGACGAACAGGTTGGTCTCGCTCGACTCAATCGCGGCGCCGGAAAGCTCGTCCAGCTTCGCCATGCCTTTTTCTCCGAGAGCGTCCGAGAACGCCTTCATTGTGGTGAAGTTGTGGTCAATCTCGGCCGCCGACTTCATCGGGTTAAAAATAATGTACGAGTTATCTTCCAGGCCGTAGACCACCTGGTAGGTCGCCCAGTGGCATTCCGTAATTTTGTCGCATCCCTTTTGATACAACTTGACCAATTCTTCCCAGTCA
>JBAVAV010000147.1:0-7428 GCA_049585895.1 Candidatus Sulfotelmatobacter sp.
GTCACCAGGAAACAGGAAGATTCATTCGAGCGGTAAGTGCATGCGTAACGAGGTTGATTCATATCCGCACTTCAGCGATTGAGACCGAATTCCGAGATTTCGTTAGGCGCACAGGTTTTCTTAACCATGTTGCGTATTTGAAAGGCTTACAAGCAGAAATGGCGAGACTTACAACACGTTGGCGGCGTCGGCTCGAAAGTGAAGCAATTGATCTTGAAGAAGCAGAGCGGCTAAGGCGACGGAGGAGCCGCCCGGAATACCCGGTTCAAGGTGGTTCTGGCGGCCCGGCTGAGACTCAAGGACAACAGTCGTCCAAGAACCATTCAACCGCTCCCGAGGCGGATTCTATGCAGAAGAAACGGGAGGCAATTATTAAGAAAATTAAGAATCCTCAGACTTACACGATCCTTTCAATAGCTGAAGCAGCGCTGCACTTCGGCGTTAAGCCGCGCTCGATTTACAGGTGGAGTGAAGAGGGCAAATTGAGGAGCGGTGCGCGACGAGGATCGATCAAAATAGAATCGATCCTGAAATGGGAAAGAAAGCGTTCCCGAAACCGTCGTGTTTACTGAGAACTTTCAACGTCTTCCCTGGCGCGATTAAAATGATTTGGCATCCACACTCCGTGCCTTTTTGTGACATTCGCGGGCATTCGCGCCCATTCCTGACCTTGCGGTAATTCGCCCCGTATTTGATAGTTCAAGCATCGACCGAACGCGAGGCGAATTTGCGCCGATGCGGCGCAGTTGTCTTTTGTTGGTGTAGAGGAAGCTTGCAATTCAACGAACAGCTACGAAGCGGAACTGGATGGCAAACGGGCCAAGTTGATGGTCACCTCGTTGCCTGCCGTCCAGAAGAGCTGCGCCCGCACCCGAGCTATGACCGGCATAATGTTGCGCCTTCAGCCTCCCAATTGGCTGCAATCGCGGCGCTCGGCGATTTTGCGTTCCAAGAGCCGATCTCAATCACGCGCGACCGGATAATCATCGATGGCCATGCTCGATGGAAGCTAGCCCGAATGATGAAACGACCAACGCTAGTCTGCATGGAATACCAGGTGAACGATGTTGAAGCCCTTCAGATGCTACTGCGGACGCATCGGCGATTGCGCGGCTTCACACCTTTCAACCGGATCAGTTTAGCTCTGGATCTGAAACCTTTCTTCCAACAAAAAGCGAAGTCGAACCAGCGAATTGGCGGCCATCAGGGAGGTTTGTCAAATTTGACCACAGGCGCGGCGGTTCATAGGAGGCCCGTGCACAAGGCGTGGTCTTACTATCTGAGGTAGGTTTTTACCATGTCTATCACCTCATCGGCCGCGAGCGTCTGCTCCGAATTTGGTTTTCGCTTCGGGTCAAGCACATGGTGCCGGATGTGGCCTTCCAGGAGCTCAGTCATCAGGCTGTTGACTGCACCTCTTGCCGCACTGATGATCTGCAACACCTCCGAGCAATCGCGTCCCAACTTTTCTGAAGCCGCCTCTAGACTCTAAGGAATCAGCCTCCGTTGGATACGTATTATACGGAAGCAACTGCCTAGATCTGCCAACGGCAGCTGAGCCTTTCACGAGACGGCCCGGTCCGAGCGGTATTGCGCGCACGATGTAACGCAGCGGTGAGCGCGCGCCGTATCCAAAGGGATAGCAGGTGATGAGCGTAAGGGCGTCTTCAGACGTCGGCGCCAACAGGGTTACATCCTGCGGATCGACCACGCGAATTATGTCCACCGCGTAGTTCCGCTCATGCAAGCCTCCACTGTGCGGATCAAACCACTCGAGCTCAATCCTGTCGCCCTGGGCGATCGCTTCAAGCGGTCGGAACCAACTAGTGCGATGGCCCGCCAGCAGAAGGTTTCCCGGTTCTCCCAGACCAGTTCCACTGAACAAGCGTGCGGGACCGAAAGCTAGGATGCGTGGCGTCGCGCCCTCCAGAACGATCTGGTCATAACCCAAACGGAAGATGCGTAGCCGGGCAATCGGATGGGTGTCGGCCCCAGGCCAAGGGGCATGGAATTCTCCGGTTCGCACGCTTTGTTCCCATGCTCTGCGAATCAGCACCCTGGCGAGTTCGGCCTTGGCGTGCAGGTAGAGAGCACGAAGCGTGAGGCATGCTCCGGCGATCAGGAGCAGCGCGCAGAGTGCCCGCATTGCCCTCACGAAACTGCCCCGATTCGGACTCTCCTTAGCAGGAACAACAAGAGAATGCCTCCGAACATAGACGCGAGGCCCAAGGCCTCAAGAAAAGCGTCGGCTGTGCCCGTGGCAGGCGCACCGAACACTTTGTCCATTTGCCACCCGGCCGGCAACTCAGTGGGTACTGCCACCGTGTTGGATTGCCCTCCCGGGTTCACAATCACTTCCTCGACAGCGACCAGCGAAGTGAATCGTGTGACCAGCCCGTAGCGAATCGCGTGGGCAATCACCCTGGCGCGAATCTCCGCTTGACCTTGCTCCTCGGAATGGCGCCAGTGGTCCATCAGATCTTCGACACGCTGCCGTGCCCAGAGAGTTGTGATGCCGGGATGAAAAGTCACCTGCGATGCGTCGAACGCGATACTTGTCTTCCAGGGCTCGTTGCCCGCACGAGCGGTCAAATGCACGGTTCCCACATGGCCTTTCGTGATGCGTCCGAAGATCAGCAGAGGCTGATGCAGGAACAGGTCTGGTATATGCTCCGGATATATTTCCGTAACCTCCACACCGGTGAACGTCAGGTTCACATCGGTCAGTACCGGACTCTCAATGCTTTCGAAGAGCCGCGACATCTGCTCCTGAATCTCGCTGATGTCAGCAATATGGGTGAAGGTTCCGCGCCCGAATTGCGCCATCTTGGTGGCGAGGAAGAGATTTGGCGCACTGCCGATCGCGATGGTGTACAAGCGGGCGTTGCCCAGATTCGAGCGCATCGCCGCAAAAATCTGTTCCTCGTTGCCCAGGTCTCCGTCAGTTAGAAGAATGATGTGGCGCAGATAGTCCGAACTCACCGGTTTCCGCATCAGGTGCAGCAGAGCGGGAAGCATTTCGGTGCCGCCGCCGGCCTGGAGACCTCGCACATACCGTCGCGCCGCAGCCAGATTTTCCGCCGAGGCGGGCAACGGCTCCGGCGAGAATTCCCTATAGCCGCTGCTGAACGCGAGAATCCCAAAGCGATCGCTCAACCTAAGCCTGTCGAGAGCCTCAAGCAAAGCCCCTCGGGCCTGCTGGATCGACGTGCCTTCCATGGAGCCGGAAACGTCAATCATGTAGAGCATCTCCACGGGCATGCGAGCACTGGGCTGCACCGTGGGAGGAAAAGCAGCCAGCAGGAAATGGGTTTCACCGGAGTCGCTCGCCGGAGAGAGGAACAGGGCTGTCTTTGGCTGAGTGCTGTCGGCCTGTTTTACTTCGAGAACGAAGTCTTTGTTTGGGAGCGTGGCTCCGGTGGCAAGTTCCACGTGCTGGCGTCCGTCGGGCAGACGGCGCACGCTAATCTCGTGGGAGACACCTTTGAGCGATGCAGTCTGGAAACCGGAGTCCAGATCAACGGCAACCGAGATGTCGTGACCGGAACGGCTTTCCCGATTGCGGACCGTGGGGGTAATTCGGGATGCGTCCGGAACGGCATTTGTATCAGACGCCCAGCCGGTTCCGGTGTGCCCAACAGCCTGCGTACCGGGAATGTAGCGCGGGCCCACGACCATCGGGAATACGAGCCGCATGTGATCCCCTTCCCAGCGCAGTGGCTCGACATACCGCATGCGCACATCAACGTGGTCACCGGGCATGATGTTTGCGATTGATGTCGAGAAGATGTTGGGACGCTCTTCCTGCAACAAAGCAGCACGCTTTCCTGCAGACCTCGCCGCCTCGTAGACGCGCTTGGCTTCCTCGCGCTCACGGACGACGCTGCGAATTACGCGATTGCCAATGTGGATTTCCATGTCGTACACGGCAGCGTCGTGCGGGAGCGGGAAAACGTACACCGCTTCAATCGGATCGGTTGTGGAGTTCGCGTATTGCTGCGTCACGGTAGCCGCCGCCACCAAGCCGCGCACATCCACCACCACATCCGTGTGAATCAGAGGCACGGACTCATAGCGGCCTGAGATCGGTGAGCGGTAGAGTAACGATCCTTCGCCGACCTGAGTAGGGCCGTTATCGGCCTGCGCTCCGTACGCCCAGCCTGCTAGGATCGTTGTCAGCACTAGAAGAGTTAAAACAACGTGCGTAAACACTTCATTCCCGAACCGGCTCCGTACCATAGATTCCTCCAACTACCCGTTTGCCCGCGTGCAAGACGGAGGCCAAGAGGATCCCGCAGCGGCGGCAGGCCCAAAACTGTCGCGTGTTCAGTTAGTTAGCGTGGATGGTGGTCCGAATCGGCAGAACGCGTCCGTGTCGGGGCGACCACACCTGTGGGAGGGCGGCCACACCGACGCCGCCGCATGGCGGGACCCGCGCCACGAACCGGGCGGTGGGAGTGTCCGAGGGATCGAAGACCTCCGCAACCAATTTCCTAGTTGCAGGAAAAACTGGTGCCACGCGCGGAAGAAGTACGATCGATGATATCGCCAGCGGAGCCGGCTGGAAGGGCCAGAAGAAAGTAGGGCAAGGAAGCGGCAGTCTGCGTTAGCGCAACGTAAATCGGCCCGGCGCCGAGTGAGACCATCAGCCATGCAGCACCGACGTTCTGCATGAAAGCGCCGGCGTCTGAAACGAGGTCCGCGATTAGCAGATTGCGAAAAACCGTTACTCGAAGCGGTCGCCACAGACTCGGGGAAGCAGTCGGCTTCATTTCTCTCCGCGGTTGTTTCTCAGTCCACTACTCCTAAGGTTCGAACCCAACTACGTGGCTCTGTGCTATTTGTTCCCGACAATCGAAGTATCTTCCCTATTGGCACGCTTGTTCCACCCGTGAAAACGCGAGAGGTCCCCCGCATTCCATGCCTCGCGAAGTCCAGGTTTGCTCAGATCCCAGTCTGGACGAATCTCCCTCGTCACGACGCGCAGGTCGTGCCAAAGATCGATGACCGATGGACGCCCCCAGAACCAGTAGCCGTTATAGATGTTGTAAATCACGAGGCCCGGCTTGAGCACGAGCGTATGCGGGATCATCGGATTATGCTCGGGGTCGGTGTACTCCTGAATGTCGAGATCCTTCTGAACCGTTCGGTCGGGGTCCGAAAGGAATGTCCACTCGGCTCCGACTGACGCACGGAATTCCTGCAGCGTATGGTGATCGTCGGTGGCGATCGTGGCGATCTGAGTGTACGCCACCGCGATCTTCGGGAAGAGCGCGGCGAGTTCCATATGCTGCTGGTGCTCCTTTGGGCAGTAGTGGCCGCGCGCGAGTGTAAGGATCAGCGGATCGTCGCCCTGTAGCTCGCTGAGCTTGCGCAGTTTGCCCGTGTGATCCGGCAGTTCGTAATCGGGGAAAATGCCTCCGGGCACAATATCAGAACGCATGATTGAACTCCTCCCGTTTCTCTTAAAGATCCAGAATGACGCCCGCGTTCGGCTGCGAACAGCATACGACCGCGCTCCCGGGAGCTGGCACACTGCTGGGCACCGCCCTTCAAAGCGGCTTCACCCTGCTCGCCGCCGAGGAGCAGAGCCCTGGCGTGAAGAACCGACGAATCCTTGGACGCATGCGGCGATTTCGTCTGCGGCGGTGTCCAAGGCGAAGTGGCCGCCATCGACGATGTGGACTTCAGCTTTGGGCACATCGCGGCGATAGGACTCTGGCTCGGAGGGGTCGAACGAAGACTCATACTTACCCCAGATCACCAGCAGGCGTGGCTGCTTCTGGCGCATCCATGCTTGCCATTTCGGGTAGGAATCGACGTTGGTGCGGTAGTCATAGAAGAGGTCGCTCTGAATGTCAGCCTGGCCGGGTTGATTTAAAAAGTAGAATTCGTCAATCCAGAGGTCGGGGTTATGGCGTTCACCGTTGGGATCGTTCCCCGCATGGCGAGACTTCGTCGTCGCAAGCGACAGGAGATTTGTGCGCAGTGCGCTTTCATTGGCAGCGCGATCGGCCCAAAAGGCGCGCCGCGTTTTCCAGTTCTCGCCGAGACCAGTATTGTGAGCTACTGCGTCCTGGACGATGAGAGCGTCCACCCGGTCCGGGTGGGCCAAGATCATGCGAAAGCCGACGGGGCCACCGTAATCCTGCATGTAGAGGGTGAAGTGGGAGAGACCGAGCGCTTCGGTGAAGCGATTCATTATTTCCGCGATGTGATCGAAGGTGTACGCGAATTTCTTCGGGTCCGGCCAGTCACTGTGACCGAAGCCCGGGTAATCGGGCGCGACAAGGTGATAGCGATCGGAAAGACGGGTGAAGAGCGGCTCGAACATTCGCGAAGAAGAGGGCAGACCGTGAAGCAGGACGAGTGTCGGGGCATCTTTCGGACCTGCCTCGCGATAGAAAATAGAGAAACTATCGATCTGTGCGCTGCGATAGAGTGTCGGATATTTCATGGTATGTCCTTTGCGTTAGTTTCCAGCGTCACGGTGCGTAGCGAGTAAAGACGAGGTCGGTAGCTGCGGCCTTCTGGTGGCAGGGGAAGCAGCTTTTCATAAACGCCGCGTCGCCAGGTTTGCGGTCGCTTGCGTTGAAGTGACCGAATCCCCATCCGCCAGTTGCGGCGTACTTGGTTGAGTCCTTGACCATGAACTGAACATTCGTGGGGGCGCCGGGAACGAAAGATTGAGCCTGACCAAAGACTTTGTTGTTTTCCTCCGAGGGGACGTTACGGTAATGCAAAGCAGCAATGATCGTGCCGTCGGGGAACGGAAGCGTCCCTGCCCGGAAGGCCTTGAGCGCTACATCGTTGCCCAGGACGCCCCCCAAACTGTTCAGGTTGCCTGCTTCATGGGCCGAGGAGACCCACTGCCAGTCGCGATACCCCTGCGGGATGTCGGTAACGTAGGCGGCGGATTGCTCGTCCGCGTGACCGGGGGCAGGGCCAATGAGCGCGACAAGGCCGGCCGTTGTTGCAACTGCAATCGACAAGAATATGATGCGTCTCACAAGGGTAGCTCCATTCAATATGCGTTGGTGAGCGAAATCGGTGCGATGACGCGATCACACCAGAAGCGCGGATGCGAAGCAATTAGACGATAGTATTGGCGAAACCTTCTGATCAGTCGATGACGAGGGCGTTCGAGGATCTCGTGTTCCAGTCACACGATTTGCCAGTCGAGCCGAGGCCGCGACTGTGACGGCCCGCCAATCTCGGCTGATGGATCGAGGCGCGCAATCCATCAACTGGGACTCGTCAAGCCAGTCATCCGCGGAGAGCAGAGCCTGTTCCGGACCGAATAACTCCTTCACAGCGCCGATGAATGATGCAAACTCACGCTCCGCCAAATGTACTTGGTCTGCATAAGTCAAATTGTCAAACGATTCTTCATTGTTCATGGAATCTCCGAATACTCACGGTGCATAA
>JBAVAV010000148.1:0-5826 GCA_049585895.1 Candidatus Sulfotelmatobacter sp.
GGTGTGCCAAGCCAAGATTCCGATCCTAGCTTTGGGCGGAGTCACTCTAGAAAACGCTCAATCCTGCCTCGAAGCCGGAGCCGCGGGCGTCGCCGCTATCCGCCTGTTCCAGGAAAACGACATCGCCAGGGTCATTCAGAAACTGCGCTAGCCCGTCCACTTCGCTCCCGCGTCCACGTCGCTCCCGTTTTCAGCACCTGGGATGCTGCTAAACTCTAACTCGGTACCCGGCCACAAGCCCTGAACCACATTCCTCTACCATATTCCCGAATCATGGCGGCGACTCAATTACGATCACAGCCAAGCGCTTCGATTGCGATCGAGCCAGCTCTGGTCTCGATTCCCGAAGGCTGGTTCCTCATGGGCTCCATCTCCGGCCAGGACTGTGAACGCCCCGTTCATCGCGTATGGGTCAACGCCTTCCTGCTCGCCGCCACGCAAGTCACAAACATTGAATACGAACGATTTCTGCAAGCCTCAGGATCGCAGGCTCCGCCGTTCTGGGACGACCAGAATTTCAATCATCCTCGGCAACCTGTGGCGGGCGCTTCCTGGTTCGAAGCAGAACGCTATTGCGAATGGCTTACATCTCAGACCGGTCGCGCCTATCGCCTTCCCACCGAAGCCGAATGGGAGCGCGCCGCCCGCGGCAATTCGGAACAAAAACAGTTTCCGTGGGGCGACGATCCCCCGCAATCTCTGCCCAATTACGAAAAACGGTGGCTCACGGGTCCTGAGCCCGTTGCTCATTACGCGCCCAACGCCTTCGGCTTATGCGATATCTGCGATAACGTCCACGAGTGGTGCAGCGACTGGTACGATCGCAACTATTACGCGATCTCGCCCGAACGCAATCCGCGCGGGCCGGAAAAGGGCCAGCGGAAAGCTTCCCGCGGGGGATCGTGGCGCCACCATATTAAGGTCGCGCGCTGTTCCACGCGCTCCAGCATTCCACCCGAGTTCCAATACGCCGATTACGGCTTCCGCGTGGCGTGCTCGCTGTAACGGTAGCGCCGTCGTCTCGCCGGGCTGCCACGACGGCGACCCGCCATCGCACCCCAAAGCTGGCTACGCTTGCGCCCAACATATACAAGCCGCGACCCCATATAATTTGTCATTCCTGCTGTTTGTGTTCATCTCTCACAAACGCGGGGGCAAGCAATGTTTCGAGACGACCTCCTACGCAACAAGCGCATCCTCATTACCGGCGGCGGCACTGGCCTGGGCAAAGGCATGGCGCAGCGCTTCCTCGATCTCGGCGCCGTCGTCTACATCTGCGGACGCCGCGAAGAAATTCTCAGGAACACAGCAACCGAACTTGCCGCTGCAACCAACGCGCAGATCCACGCTTTGCGCTGCGACGTGCGTAGTCTCGACGCCGTCGAAGTCATGATCGATTCCATCTGGAAGGCTGGCCCGCTCGACGTGCTGGTGAACAATGCCGCCGGTAACTTTATTGCCCGCACCGAAGAGCTGTCGCCCGGCGCTTTCGAATCCGTGATTGGCATCGTGCTCATGGGCACGTTGCACGCCACCCTGGCCTGCGGACGCCGCTGGCTCACAGCCGGGCATCGCGGGACGGTCCTCAGCATTTCCGCCACGTATGCTCCAGTCGGCTCCGCCTATGTGGTTCCTTCAGCGGTGTCGAAAGCCGGGGTCGAAGCCCTGATCCGCAGTCTTGCGGTCGAGTGGGGCGATCGTGGCATTCGCATGAACGCAATCGCTCCTGGCCCTATCCCGACCCAAGGCGCGTTCTCCCGCGTTTTGCCGCGGCCCGAACTCGAAAAGCTCGCGCTGGACCGCAATCCGATGCGGCGCTTCGGCACAGTCGAAGAGCTCGCCAATCTCGCTGCATTTCTGGTGAGTGACAACTCGGGTTATATCAACGGCGAAGTCATCCGCATGGACGGGGGCGAATTTCTGCAGGGCGCCGGGGAATTCAGCAATCTGGGCCGCGTTCTGAACGAAGAAGATTGGGAAGCGCTCAAGCCCCGCAAGAAAAGGGACTGACGATCGACCGGCTAACGAGCGTTGGGTCGCGGCCACACCAACCACTTCAGCAGCATTTGAACCAGGCTAAGCACAATCGCCCCGAAGAATGCTGCCAGAAATCCCTCGACTCTGAATCCCGGCGACAGAAGGGCCGAAGCAAGTTTCAACATGAGCGCATTGATCACAAACCAGAACAATCCGAGGGTGAGCAAGGTCAGCGGGAAGGTAAGAATCTTCAGCAGCGCGCCGATGGTTGCGTTGATGAAGCCGATGACGAGCGCAGCGATCAACGCTTCTCTGATCCCACTGACGGAAATTCCCGGTACAACGTGCGCGACTATCCAGACCGCTAAACCGCTCAGGATCCAATTTAGAAGCAGGCGCATGGAATCTGGCACCTCCGCGTGCCACTAGACCGCAGAAGGAACTATATACCACGCTCGTGGGAGGACCTGCCGCAGATTCAGGAAAGCCACGTTGCGCCGCGGGTTGCCTTAGTAAACACCGTTCGTTGCGGATTCGCGGTAAGGCTCTACGTGCGGTGGCGATGAGTCTGCATGCACCGTCCAAAATTGCCGTCCGGAATAGTAAGCCAACAATTCACGGTTTCTGTCGGGCCCCATGTCGCGTGCCCAGACGATTTTCGATCCATCAATATCCGAGAGGTTGTACACCCATTCGCGGTCAAGATCAAAGTCCGGGGAATAGCTGACCAGGACTACGTGCTGGCCGGGAAGTGGCGTCAATTGCTGCACGATTGACTCCCGCTGCATGTCGCCGTGTTGCCATTCCCGCTCGGGATGGACCTGGGCGACAGCTAAGGCCACGCGCAACACAACAGTTCCTATATAAATCACCGAGACCGCTCGTACAAATGCCAGGCCCAGGGGTTGCGCGCGCCAGCGGAATAAGCGCAGGTGCCGCATGCATTGCATCAAAATCAGGAACAGCAACGCGGTTGCTGGAGCAGAATAGTGCGGCAGGAACCAGGTCTCGGCCGCCAGGCCGATCACGAAGATACCGCCGATCATCCATGGGACCCGCATTCTGCGGTCGCGGGCGGCGCATGGCAGTGCGATGAGCACGAACGGTAGAGGTGGAACCAGAAAGACCTGCCAGAAATAATAGAGTTTGCCCCGCGCACGACCAATGAATCCGCTGAGGGTCTGGTTTTCCTGAGACTCCCGCAACTCGCGCTCATATTGGGCCTGCATCTTGGCGTGGTGGTAAGTCTTCGCCGGCGATTGCGTCTGCCAGATGAAGTAACGTCCCATGGCGTAGGTTTCGCGATTGACGTCGTACGTCATTCGGAAGGGACTTCCCGTGACACGGTAGTAGTAATAACTGGTCCACGCCGCAAGCGGAGCGAGTGTCAGCACGAGCGGCAGCACAATTTTCGCGAGCGAAGTCCGCAGCGGAGGCCGCTGGCTGCCGAACATCCATGTCAACAATGTAATGGCTACTCCCAAACTCAGTAAAAGCCCTTCATAGGGACGGCTGTTAGCGAGAATGAACAAGCCGATCGCCATGATCGCCGCATCGCGGCGCCGGGTGTGATGTTTGATCCTCGACAATGCCCCGAGTACAAGCGCTCCTCCGAGCGCGGGAAGACAGGCACACCAAAATCCGTTGGTCCAATAGCTGAGAAGCCCGAGGCGGGCGACGGCGAGCACTCCTCCAAGCAGCGCCCATCGCGGGGGAATCCAGCCTTGCAGCATCCAACATATGGCAGCGCACATTGCCGACGCTGCGAACAATTGTCCGATCCACGCACAGCCTAAAATCTCGCCCAGCGCCAGAACCAGGCCTTGACCGGGCGGATACATTGACATGTACGTCGGGTGCCAAATCACATGGAAGGTTTCGAAATGAATCCACATGGCGTGCGGTGGATTGGTCAGGCGGCCGTGCGCGAAAGTATCTCCGGCAAGCAGGTAGCTGTACTCGTCATGCCAGTGCGGCTGAGGAATTCCGGAGACAGGAATCACCGCGGATCGAATCACCAGCAGGGACAGGCCGACCAGAAACACGCAAAGCCGTTTCTTCTGGGCCAACCGCTTGCCGAGCCGCTCCAGGCGCTCCACGCCCAGCGATCCGGCCCACGTCTGCGGGAGCTTTAGCTGCAGGTAAACCAAGATCGCCACGGCCGCAACCGGCTTCAGAATTTTCAGCGCCAAACGGAAAGCGTTGCGGGTAATCAGGCCCGCGTAGAGCGGAAGGGTCACCATGTCAGGAGAAACCATTCTCATTGCACGGCACGATTCATTAGCATACCCCGTTCGCCCACTCCGCAGGAGTGCAGTAAACTTCGTAAAGGGGTTGTTTCGATTTTGAGACAACCATCGGCAGGAATCCTATAACAGGGATTCCAAGCAACACTTCTCGAGGATGGTGCGCGTGGATCTTTTGAGTGATGCCGAAGTTCGAGTGTTGGGCTCGCTAGTCGAAAAAGATATCACCACTCCCAACTACTACCCTCTGTCGCTGAACGCTCTGATCAATGCCTGCAATCAGAAAAACAATCGTGACCCCATAATGGCCCTCGACGAAATTGCGGTTCGCGAGGCCCTCGCCACCTTGCAAGAAAAGCGCCTTGCCGGGCCGGTCAGCGGCGCAGACAGCCGCGTCACCAAGTATGAGCACCGTCTGCAGGAAGCTTTCAACCTGGACCGCCGGGAAAGCGCTGTGCTGTGCGTGCTCCTGTTGCGTGGACCGCAAACTCCCGGAGAACTTCGCAGCCGCACCGATCGCATGTACCATTTCGAGGCGCCCGACGATGTCGCCTCCACTCTCGACCGCCTCAACCGGCGCGAACCGCCTCTTGCCCAAGTTCTTGCCCGCCAGCCCGGCAGCAAGGAATCGCGGTACATGCATCTCTTCTCTGGCGCACTTCAAGTGCCCGACGTTCCGCAGGTACTCTCGCCCCAGCCCGACCTCGCAACGCATTCTGCTTCCTCCGTCACCGATCGCCTGGCCCAACTGGAAGAAGAAGCCGCAAGCCTGCGCGAAGGACTATCTGACTTTGAGCAAAAGCTGGCGGCCTTCCGCAAGCAGTTCGAATGAACGGTGCTTGGCGCCCGTTGCCGACACAAGACCGATGGCGTGATCAGACCGAAGCGGACCTGAGCTCGTGCGGCTGCTGGCACGCGTGCCTGCGCACTCGGTTCACGATCAAACCCCGCTATCGACGAATCCGATTGTGTTTCACCTTCCACATCGTGTGCGCGCCGCCACAGCGGCGGCCAGCCGGCACCGCACTAACCCCCGCAAAATCAACGCCCGCGCTCTGGCCTACTCCGTGCACTCTCCTGTGCGCTGCTTAGCAGCAGGAGGTGACCAAACATGGCACGTTTCAATTTCAATTCCGAAAGAAGAATCGCAACGACCACCGAATCGGTCGCTTGGAGCGAACCCAACACGCTCAAAAAGAACCTCGACAAAACCGCCGGCGCGCTGGCCTTCGGCGCGCTCTTAATCGTTTGCTCTGTAACCGTTGGCTGTTCCGGCGATAAACCCAAACCCGCGACCTCAACCAGCGATACACCGGTCACGCAAAACACAACCACGACGGCAAGCCTGCCCGCGCCGCCGGTGCAAACTGCAGCGAAGCCGGTTTCGAAAAAAATCGTTCACAAGCGGCCCGCGAACCTGACTTATGCCGACAAGAGTTCCGGCGTCTCGTTCCAATATCCGCGCAAGTACGACCTGAAGGCCGGCGACGATGCAGGCGAGCTCGTCTCCTCCATCCCGCTTCCGATGAACTTCGTCCAGCCCGGCGGAGTGGCATTGGCTGTGGTGGAACTGCCTGAAGCCATTTACAACGGCAACGATCTG
>JBAVAV010000149.1:0-14321 GCA_049585895.1 Candidatus Sulfotelmatobacter sp.
AGCAGGATGAAGGCCAGCGTGACGTCGAAGACCTGAAGAAAAAGATCGAAGAAGCCGGCATGCCGGAAGAAGTGAAGAAAGAAGCGCTCAAGGAACTGGGCCGACTTTCGCGCATGTCACCCATGGCCGCCGACTACTCGCTCACACGCAACTACATCGAGTGGCTGGCGGTGCTGCCCTGGGCCAAGACCTCCGGCGGAGAAATCGAAATCCCCAAAGCCAAGGAGATTCTTGACACCGATCACTACGATCTCGAAAAAGTGAAAGATCGCATTCTCGACTATCTCTCGGTCCGACGCCTGAAGCCGAACATGAAAGGCCCGATCTTGTGTTTTGTCGGCCCTCCGGGCGTGGGCAAGACTTCGCTGGGCAAGTCAATCGCGCGCGCCCTGGGACGCAAGTTCGTGCGCTTGTCTCTGGGCGGCGTGCACGACGAGGCGGAAATCCGTGGCCATCGCCGTACCTATATCGGAGCTTTACCGGGACAGATTATCCAGGGCATCCGCCGCGCCGAGACCAAGGATCCGGTTTTCATGCTGGATGAAATCGATAAGGTTGGGCGCGACTTCCGCGGCGATCCCGCCTCTGCGCTGCTGGAAGCGCTCGATCCCGAGCAAAATTCGTCCTTTCGCGACAACTATCTCGACGTCACGTTCGATCTCTCAAAGGTCCTCTTCATTACGACCGCCAACATGCTCGACCCCATCGCGGAGCCTTTGCGCGACCGCATGGAGATCATCGAACTGCAGGGCTACACCGAAGAAGAGAAAGTCCACATCGCATTCCAGTATCTGATTCCGCGGCAGGTCGACGAGAACGGCATCAAGCCGGAGCAGATCGAGTTTCCCGACAACGCAGTGCGCCACGTCATTCGCCACTACACCCGCGAAGCCGGAGTGCGCAACCTGGAGCGCACCATCGGCACCATCTGCCGCAAGCAGGCGCGCCGCCTGGCCGAGGGTAAGACTGAGAAGCTTGTGGTCACGAACGAAATAATTCAAGAGTTTCTGGGCGGCATCAAGATCCGGGTGGAAGGCGAAATTGCGGAACGCACCGAGCGTCCGGGTGTGGCCGTGGGTTTGGCCTGGACACCGGCCGGGGGCGATGTGCTGTTCGTCGAAGCGAACGCCATGAAGGGCAAAGGCGGATTCACCATGACCGGACAGATCGGCCAGGTGATTCAGGAATCCATGCAGGCGGCACTCACATGGGTGCGCTCCAACGCTGCGCAACTGGGGTTGGACGAAGATTTCTTCGCCAGCCACGACATTCACATGCACGTGCCCGCCGGCGCGATTCCGAAAGATGGCCCCTCGGCCGGCGTGACCATGGCGACAACGCTGGTGTCGCTGCTCTCGGGTCGCCGCATTCACCCGCTCACCGCCATGACTGGCGAGATTACGTTGAGCGGCAACGTTCTGCCGGTCGGCGGCATTAAAGAGAAAGTACTTGCCGCCAAGCGCGCAGGCGTTACGGATGTGATCCTTCCTGCGGAGAACAAGATGAACGTTCAGGAAGATCTCACGCCCGAGCAGCTGGAAAACCTCAACGTCCACTACGTCAAAACCATTGACGAAGCCCTGCGAGTCTCGCTACCGGAAGTGGCGGACTCTCCGGCCGCGAAGATTTTGTCGACAACGCCCTTCAAAGGGAGCGAGAGTGTTCGCGACAAAGTGCTCACCGCGGAGGCTTGAGCATTTGAGTACCTAACCGAGAAAGTAGTCCCTGGCATCGGCGCCGCTGATGCTCGGCTGTCCGCCGCTGGAGATCCGGCAAACGAGGACTACTTTTTTATTACGGGGAGGGACTTCACATTGCCTTCGTGCGAAACCCGGCTCACATACCCGAGCGCGCCGGGAGTGGCGGCGACGTATTCGATCAGGGCCGATTCGGAATCGCAGGTTTTGGGCATCGCTCCCTGTCCAGTAAACACCGCCTTGCGCCATTGCGCGCGGAAGTCGTCAGGACTTTCGCCGACGTAGTTCCTCAAAAAGACTTCGTGTACCGCTCCCCCCTTTAGAGTGACCGGCACGGCATGGGATCCATCCGCGAATCTGGTTTTCTCTCCCGTAAATATGGCGCGCAGATCGGCAGCTCTGATCGCCGAAATGTGCACGCCCTGGTTAGCCACCAACACGACATCCTGAGCTCTGGCCGCGGAGCAGCAACTGATGAAACCCAACAGCAGGATTGACCAACGAGTTTTGCTCATGGCTGTTATCTCCTGACGCCTGCGGCTAGAAAGTGAAACCGATCTTGGCCGCCAACATATTCGAATTTGGCTTCAGGCCATTTGGGTTTGTATCGGTATAGTAACCAAGCCCAGTTCCATGCAGAAAATGGCTTTCGATCTTGCAGTAAAAATATGGGTTAAAATCATAGCGTCCGGAGATGACCCAGTCTTTCGAGTAATTTGCAGACTGGGTCGTGTCCAGCGCCTTATTCACGTAGTGGCTGTAATAACTTCCCACCCGAAGCTTTCTCAAAAGTCGATAACTCCCCATTGCAAACCAGGAGCGCTGATCATAAGAAATTGGAATCGCTGCCGGTCCAACCGTCAAAAGCGCATTGAACGGCGCTCTCCTGTATTCCCCCGCGAAGTAGAACTTTCCTTTGGTGAACTGGGCATACTGCGCGCTTATGAGAAAGGGGGGTGCGTGGAGGCTACCCGCAGGCGCTTTCCCGTCCAGGGCGATCACATCTACACTGGAGCCAATGGTCAATCCGGTCAAAGGAGTATGCCAGCGCAGATCGCCGCCGTAAGTCTTGCCTCCAGGAGGAGAGGTGAACGCAAGTCCGTACTCAGCGGACTGTTTGACGTATCCACCATTCAAATCAAGAGAGCTGTACCCTGCGTACCCGCGATACTGCAAGCTTCCGCTGCGGCTCCCAAGGGAGAGGCCGCCGTACACTTCACCCCCTAGGTGCGACAAGTAAAAGCTCTTGTTGTCGATCGGGTAGGTGCCTTGCGGCAGGAGTACCCAGAGGAAGATGGAATCCACATCCTGGGAGTCATTGAACAAGCCGAGGGGAGTCTTGACCTTGCCGGCTCGAAACCCAAGATGATCGTTGACTTTGTAGTCTCCCGAGGCCCAATCGACCTGAAGATTCGGGCCGCCAAGATCGCCCAGTTGGTACATGTGCAGCTGGATTCCGACGCGCAGGTTGTTTGTGAGTGAATCCGAGAAGCTCACGGCGCCGTCTGTCCACTGCAGGCTGCCAGCGCTCGATTTCATGGTCAAGTAGTTGTTCTGGGAACTGAAGAGGAAGCCCTGGGTGACAAATCCGTGAACCTCGATGCCCCCTAAGTCCTGTGCGAGCAAGCCGCCCGCGCAGATGCAGACAAAAAGGAACACCAGCATTCCTCTAGGCATGGAGCGTCCTCCCGATGCCCTATAGATCGGCGGGTCTGTGCAGTCACTTTAGCTGGCTCGGAAAAAAGGGTTAAGGGAGGGAAAAAACCGTAGCCGGAAGGCCCCTCGTCGTGCTCGGGGCAAAGGCAGGAAACGGAGGGTCCGGCAAGCCGACGCAACGAAACGGAAAGTCCAAGGTACTGTCTCTAATCGATCTCCGCGCGGGGTAGATCCGCTAAAGCCCCTTTCCGAGTCGCCGCGTCCAATTCACCAGATTCTGCAGCAACTGCCGCATCAGCTTCTGTGAGGTTTCGTCGGTGAGATTTCCGCTGGCGTCGAACTTTTCGTTTGCCTTTGCGATCATCACCTCGGGCTGGTTGACCGTGTGCATATTTACAAACGTAAGCAGGTGCCGCATTAACAATTGGGCGCGAGCCGTGCCCAACAATCCCGGCGATGCGCCCATAATCGCTACAGGTTTGTCATTCCACGAGTTGTCTCCGTAGGGCCGTGAGCCCCAATCGATTGCATTCTTGAGCACCCCGGGAATGCCAAAGTTGTACTCCGGCGTCGCAATCAGAATCGCGTCTGCGGCACGAATGCGCTTCTTAAACTCGGTGACGGCAGCGGGCGGAGTCTTTTCCTCATCCTGGTTGAACAGTGGAATCGCCGCCAGATCGAAGATCTCGATCTTTGCGTCGTCCGGGGCAAGCTGCTGCGCCGTCCGCAGTGCCATGCGGTTGTACGAATCTCGCCGTAAACTTCCGGCGATGCCCAGTATGCTCACGAGAGAGTTCATTGTTAGCTAGTCCTCATTTCGGTTTACCTGAATTAGCGGAGCGTGCAGTGTTTCTGTTTGGATTCCGCATGGTGCTCCCTAGGTGCAGCTTTTGTGATCGCCTATCCCGCCTGAACTCTCGCATCCGTTACACTGGCGACAGGCGACTCGCAACTGGTTTTATGCATGTTCAAGTTCTCTTCTTCGGCTTACTGAAAGATATCGTTGGCAAACCCAGCGAGAGGATTGAGTTGTGCGAAGACGCGTCCGTCGGCGATGTGCTGGCGCATTATGCGGCACAGGCTCCGCGTTTGAAAGAATCGCTGGCTTCTTTGGCAGTAGCGGTCAATCAGCACTATGCGGGAGCAGAGACGAGGCTGAAGCCGAACGACGAGGTTGCGCTGCTGCCGCCGGTGAGCGGTGGGTCGGGTAAGGCGGAGGGGACGTCCTCGGGTCCGCCGGCGGGACCCTTCGACTCCGCTCAAGGCAGGCACCGGCGCCACGCTTCGATCGTCCGCGATGCCATCGACACGGAGAGCGTCCTGGCCCGCCTCAAGCGCGGCGAAGACGGCGCCGCTGTTGTCTTCGAAGGCGTGGTCCGCAACCAGACTCGCGGTCGTAACACGATTTATCTCGACTACGAAGCCTACGAGGAAATGGCCCTGCAGCAGATGGAAGCCCTCGCCGTCCAGGCCCTGGAGCAATTCCAGGTTCGCGACGTTGCCCTCGTCCACCGTCTCGGCCGCCTCGAAATCGGCGAGACCAGCGTGTTGATCGTGGTCGCCTCGGCCCATCGCGGCGCCGCTTTCGACGCCTGCCGCTGGCTCATCGACACGCTGAAGCGCACCGTCCCTATCTGGAAGAAAGAGCACTTCGAAGATGGCGCCGTCTGGGCCGACGGCGAGCCTTTCCCCGCCGAAATTCCCCGCGCCCAAGGCAGCCCCCGACCGACTCCCGCATCTAAGTGAGCGGAGATTTCGCTGTGTCCTCTTTGGTTCATGCTTTTCGCGGGGGCCGAGGCAGGTCGCGAACCAGCTTGCGGAACGGGCAACGTCAATTTCCGAAGGTATAATTCCACCACTCAATGAGGAAACCCGTCACTCTGGCTCTGCTGTTCGCCGCTCTAGCCTGCGTCGCAGCTCATCCTCAGAAAGCTCATTCGCAGGGCGCCCAGCAAACCCCGGCCGCCCCGAACCAATCGGAACCGGCCCCCACCCTCGAAGTCGATGTCAAGCTGGTCAACGTGTACGTTACCGTCACCAACGCTCACGGATCTCCCGTGGGTGGACTGAAAAAGGAGAACTTCGCTGTGCAGGAAGACGGCCGCAATCAAATCATCGCTGTCTTCGATAAAGAATCCGCGCTGCCGCTCTCGATCGCCCTCGCCGTAGACACCAGCCTCAGCACTCGTCACGATCTGCCGCTGGAGCAGGCTTCAGCCAAGCGGTTTGCCCGTGACATCATTCGCCCGGTCGACGGACTTTCTGTTTTCGGCTTCAGTGAATCCGTGCTGCAGGCCACGTCCTATACCGCAGACGTGAGGCGCATCGAAGACGGCATTGACCACATTCACCTCGGAGCAGCCACTGCGCTCTACGACGCCATCTATCTGGTCTCGCGATCGCTGGACCGCCGCCAGGGACGCAAGGTCATCGTGCTGATTACCGACGGCGGAGACACCATCAGCAAGTTCGGCTACAAAGACGCCGTGCGAGCCGCCGAGGAAGCCGAAGCCATCGTGTATTCGATTATTGTGGTCCCCATCGAGAACAGCGCAGGACGCGAAACCGGCGGCGAACACGCCCTGATCCAGCTCTCGGAAGACACCGGCGGTAAGTACTACTACGCGACCTCGATGGCCCAGCTTGATGACGCTTTCCGCCAAATCAGTGACGAACTCCGCACCCAATACTTGCTCGCTTACTACCCCTCCCAAAGGACGTCGAACTCCGAATTCCGCCGCATCCAGGTCAGCGTCTCCGACGGTCCCACACCCGGACCTTACAAAGTCCGCCACCGCGCCGGCTATTACACGGTAAAATCGGACTTCTAAATCCCGATGCCGCGCCGACTGCCCAAGACAGACAAAGGCCTCGCGCACGAAGCGCCGCAACACCTTAGCTTTGTGCTGCTAAGTGATCACAACACTTGTCATCAGCTTTCATCTCCGGTAATCGAATGCTTTTTTCGGTATTTGCAGTTCGTCAAACTGAGTGTTTTGTTTTGCCATTCTTACAAATCACGATCTCCGCAGATACATGATAATAAAAAAAGCGCTTGTGGTTTTGTCCTAAAAGCTGGCCGCCAGATTGCTTGAGGCATCAGGTCTGTTTGCATTTCAAGATGGCAAAACATATTGTGCGTTCCAGTCGCGTTGCAGAGTGTTGACCTCTTTGTGCCGCGATTATTCGAATCGCCAATTGATCTCGACAATTCCGAAAGGAAGGTATCCGATGTTGAACCTTAACTCTCCCCGGCATTTTGCCGCGCCGCTTAGCTTGCTTGGTTTGACGGCATTGTTGTTGTTGTCATCTACGATGCTCGCCCAGACCACGATCAGCACTGGCAGTATCGTAGGCACTGTGACGGACCCTAGTGGTGCGGTTGTCGGTAAAGCCAAGGTTGTGATCACCAACAACGGAACCAGCCAAGTCATCACGACGGCAACCACGTCATCTGGCAGTTTTGCGTCGGGCGCTCTTACTCCCGGAGACTATACGGTTCGGGTTGAGGCGAGTGGATTTAAGACGGCCCAACTGCGGGTTGCCGTGCAGGTAAACACGACGGCATCCGCGAACCTGAAACTCGCAGTGGGACAGAGTTCGCAGGTGGTTGAAGTGCAAGCCTCAGAGCTAGCGGTGAATACCGAACAGGCGACCGTGCAAGGGGTTCTTACCTCGGAACAGATCGAGAACCTCCCGATTAACGGGCGCAACTTCCTCGACCTCGCTCAATTGGAGCCCGGCGTTCAGATTCAGGATGGCGGTACGTTCGATCCTACCAAGAACGGTTTTTCGTCAATATCCTTTGGCGGCCGCTTCGGGCGCACCGCTCGCATCGAAGTCGATGGCGTGGACGTCAGCGATGAAACCGTGGGAACTACAACTCAAAACGTTCCCTTGGGCGCAATCCAGGAATCCTCACTGCAGCAGTCTTCGCTCGACCTCTCGACTGAGTTAACTTCCTCCGGCTCGGTGAACATCACTACGAAGTCGGGAACTAACGCGCTGCACGGCGAGGGTTTCTACTATTTCCGGGACCAAACCTTAAATGCCGCTCTTCCCGGAGACTCAACCAACTATTTCCAGCGGAATCAGTATGGCGGCAGCTTGGGTGGTCCTATTCTGAAGGATAAACTTTTCTTTTTCATTGACGCGGAGCGTAACAAGCAGGCCCTTATCGATCCGGTTATCCCGGGGGGAGCCTTCGCCGGACTTGGCGGTAGTTTCGTTTCGGCGTTTCCAGATACAGAAACGCTGGGGAGGCTTGATTATACTGCCGGTAAAGTCAGAGCCTTTTATCGTTTCACCTTTGAACAAAACCGCAGTGTGCTTCCATTTATTCCCAATTCCTTCCAGCCTTTCGCCAGCGTAAACCACTCGCGGGACCATGTTGTCGGGGCGGATTTCAATATTGGGAGCTTTTCCCATAGCCTCCGCTTTGGATACACGAAATTCGAGAATGGGATTACGGATGCGGTTATTGGATCGAGCATCTTCAATCCCGGAGGAGCGATCGAACTGGCGATTGGCGCTGACCCGGATTGCCTTACGGCAGGACTCGATGACTTTTGCTCGGGGCCGAACTACCTGGCTCCGCAGGCAACCTTCCAGTCAAACCACCAGATCAAATATGACGGCAGCAAGCCGTTCAAGAACCACATCTTTCGTTTCGGCGCCGGTTTGAACCATCTTCTAGGCGGTGGCTTCGCCGAGTTCCTCGGATCTGCTCCCGCGGTTGGCTCGCCCAGCACGGCGACCCCCTTCAATACTTTTCCCGGCGGAGCCTCCAATCCGCTCAACTACCCGGTTTCGACAGTAGTTCTGGGCAACGCCGAGGGCTTCGCTTCAGCCAAGCCATCCTTCGGCTTTCCTGCTGGCGGCTTAGGGCCGGATAACCGTCTGTCGATGTACTTCGGCGACTCATGGAAGATCAAACCCAACCTCACCTTGACTCTTGGCCTCCGGTATGTCCGTGACACGGGCCGAACTGACACTGACCTAGGTCCGACTCCGGCGCTGAATATGTTCAACAATCAGTTTTATTCTGGCCTGGGAAACCGCGTAAATCAGCCCAATCTCAATTTTGCTCCTCAACTGGGATTCGCCTGGGATCCGAACCGAAATGGAAGAACCGTGATCCGCGGCGGGATCGGGCTGTTTTACGAGAACTCCATCTGGAACAATGTCTTGTATGACCCAGCGGGACGCCTTCAATCGGGTTTCTTCCTGGCGCAGACCGGCCTCTGTTCCAATGGCGCCGCCCCGAGCGGGGGAGTGACCTTCCCCGATGGTACGGTGATCAGTCAGGCGTTCCTGAACTCGAATGTTTGCGGACTGCCGATCGGTACCGCCACGCCTGAGATTATTTCTCTTCAGCAGCAGTATCAGGCAGCCACCAGGGCGGCGGGACCCGCGAGCAACCCGAGTTACGTGGGTGCTACAGGGGTCACCGGACTTGATATTAACAGCACCAGCTTGCTTGCTCCGGACTACAAATCGACCCGGTCGGTGCAGATGAACATCGGAATCCAACGGGAGATTCGGCGCGGTATGGTCTTGACGGTGGACTATCTGCGCAATGTGTCAACCCACAACCTGCTCAGCATCGATACCAATCACGTAGGCGACGCTCGCTTCCCGAATGTTCCTGCAGCCCAAGCCGCGATTGCCGCAACGCTGACAGCTTGTAACCAGCCAACCATCGATTTAGCAATAAGCGCCGGCACTTGCCCGGCAGGTCCCGGCGGGACCACGGTGACCCACAGAGCAACCATCTACGACTTCGCGGCCAACGGATTGGATTCCGGCTATCAGTTCTGTGGCGGAAGCCCATGCCCCAATGCTGCGTTCCCGGGAATCAATCCCGCTGTGGGCGCCAACCAGATGCTTTTTCCTATCGGCCGTTCTGTATACAACGGCTTGCAGATGAGCCTGAAGGAGGATGTGCACAATCCGCTGCGCGGAATCAAATATCTGAACCTGCAGGTTTCCTATTCGCTCTCCCGTTATGTCGCGACGGCAAGGGATAGCGATTTCATCAACTTTCCGGTTGACTACGACAACCCGCTGGCATTTATTGGACCCAACGGGCTTGATCGCACTCATCAATTGTCGTTCGGCGGGGTCATGGATCTGCCGGCAGCTTTCAAGCTGAGCCTGATTGGCCACTTCGACAGCCCGCTACCGTCTGATATCACCCTGCCAGTGAGTGGGTTTGGCGGAGGCATCTTCCAAACCGACATCACTGGCGACGGTACAGGCGATGGAAGCTTCCCTTCGAACGGGGGTCTGGGCGATCTCTTGCCGGGTACCAAAGAGGGCTCCTTCGGTCGCGATGTAAGCGTTAACGGTTTGAACCGGCTCATCAATCGTTTCAACACAACTCTCGTCGGTACTCCGACTCCGGCCGGCCAAGCGTTGATTGATAGAGGCTTGTTTACTCTGGGCGAATTGCAAAGCTTGCAAGGCGTGATTGGCCCAGGACCACTGCAGCCGGCGCCGGCAGGCGCCATTGGACAGGCATGGTTGAAGACCTTCGACCTCGGCCTGAGCTGGGGCTACAAGATCAAGGAGAGGTTTGAGATTCGGCCGGGGGTCACCTTCTACAACGTGTTCAATTTCTCGAACTTCGATGGTCCGTCGGTTCCCTTCACCTCAGTCCTGGATGGAAGCACCGGCTCCCCGAACGGCACAACCCGCGCCGGCGAACACGGGGGAGCCGGCAACTCTCTGCGCCTTGGGCTTGGCTCGGGTGTGAATGCGCTGGGCGCGCCACGGGTGATGGAGTTCGAGTTGAAGTTCATCTTCTAATTAGTTAGTCGACGCTTGCAGCCACCGCTGCTGCTGCGGTGGCTTTTTTTCACAGTTGACTGTTACAGGCCGTTTCCGATTGGATAGAACCGGCGGCCCGGGCTGGCGCCTCTTGCTTTGTGTAAAATGCCTTTATGTCTTTCCGCACTCCGCAGGGCAATGCGCATGGTGGCAAGCACGGACGCACGCCGCCACCGGAAGATACCTTCGAAGAGGCCAGCTTCCTAAAGGCCTTGGGCGAAAAGCAAAAGCAGGTCTCAGTCAAGCTCATGGATGGTCAAACGGTCTTGGGCTGGATCGAATACTACGACAAAAATATGGTGCGGCTGACGCGTGAGGGCGCTCCCAACCTGTTCATCTTCAAGCACGAAATCATGTACATCGCGGAAGACGGCGGCCAACGGAAGAAGTAGGTTGCGCCGCGCATGGGTATTCGGTGTCTAGGCAGGTAGGTCTTAGGTCTTGGGCGTTAGGTCGACTGACGCCTTCTGGAACCGATGCCCGATGCCCGAGAACCCCAAGACCTAAGGCCCAAGACCCAAGACCCAAGACCTAACCCACGACTCGTGCCCAATATTTCCTCCAACCCCAACAGCTTCCTTCCCGCCATGTCGGCCATCGCGCGGGAAGCGGGCGCGCTGCTGATGCCTTATTTCCATCAGCATCTGAAGATCGAATACAAGGGAGACGCCGATCTGGTGACGGAGGCCGATCGAGCCTCCGAAGCGCTGATCCGCGAACGCATCCGGCAACAGTTTCCCGGGCACGACGTGCTAGGAGAGGAGCAGGGCCTGGCCGACCAGGGTAGCGACTATCGCTGGTACGTGGATCCGCTCGACGGCACCACGAACTTTGCTCACGGGTATCCTGTTTTCTGCGTCTCCATGGCTCTGGAACATCGGAATCTGGAACACGGGCCGGGCGGGAGAGCGGACAACCGGATAGCCGGCGTCGTCTACGACCCTACGCGCGATGAGCTGTTTTCCGCCGAGCAGGGAAGAGGCGCGCATTTGAACGGCGCGCCCATTCACGTTTCAGCAACTGCCAACCTCAAGGAATGCCTGGTGGCGACTGGCTTTCCCAGCCACAAGCGGCACAAGAACCCGAACATTTTCTTCTATCATCAGATCACGCTGAGCACGCACGGCGTGCGGCGGGCGGGGTCGGCGGCGCTCGACCTGTGCAACCTGGCTTGCGGACGCTTCGATGGCTTCTGGGAGTTCAATCTCAATTCCTGGGATACGGCTGCGGGCGTTCTCATCGTGGAGGAAGCCGGCGGCACAGTCAGCCGCTTCGACGGTTCGCCCTTCGAACTCAACAGTCATGAGACACTCGCTTCGAACGGTTTAGTGCATGCGGCATTGATAAGCGAATTCAAGCGGATCTTCGCCGGGCAGGGGCTTGACCCATTGCCCGATCCGCGCCAATACAAAAGATAGAATTTTTAGATCTCGTGCGTGCTCTGTTGTTTACGTTTTTTAATGATCCTTCCGCGCCAAAACGCCTGGCAAAGCTTTCCCGAGATGGTGAGAAGTTCGACAAGCAGAGCTGGAGCACCCCGAGCGCTGATTATAGCTTTACGATAACTTTGCTGTGTGCGCCGATTTGAGGCTGGCTGGGCTCGGAACAGCTCCCCAAGACTCTTCCGGTTGTTAGGAATCGCCCTGGGGCGTCTGGAACGCGAATAAGAGGCATTCCGGAGAAAGTTCCCAACGCGGAAATGCCGATGCTTCTCCGCGTTACAATAACTAGGGACTTCCCTCGACCTGGCTGTCCCTTATTTCTAGATACCTAATAGGCCCAACGTGATCAGCTCTCTTTTGGAACGCAAAATCGAAAAGCGGCCCGGCCAAGTCCGGCTGCAGGGGCGCATACTTTTCCTCACCGAAGACCCGGAACTCATCAAGAGGCAGCTCGCGGGTCAAGACTTGCCGTGGGACACGAAGAATCCGGCCGCGAATCCAAAACTGCGCGACGATATTTCCACCGACGAAATCACGCCCGCGCACTACTGCTTCTACTTCGACGAAACGCTGGGCGAGATTCCTTACTTGGGGTTGAAGTGCGGCGACGTTACGCCGATCGGGCGCAGCGACGTGAAGCGCGGCGGTTTTGTCTGCGCGGTCAGCGGCAAGCGCCGCGGCAAGGGGTCGAGCCGCGAGCAGTCGCCCTACGCGGAGATGTGCGCCGGTATCCGCCTCGTGATTGCCGAGAACATTGAGCGCATCTACAAACAGAATTGCCAGAATCTGGGCCTGCTCACTTCGACCAACTTCTCGCTGATCGACCAGATTCGCGCCGGGGAGGAAATCGCGCTGAGCGAGTTCACCGCTGGCGAGGACGAGATTACGCGGCAGGTGATCGAATACGGCGGCCTGTTTCCCTTCAACGTGGCGCGCATGCAGAAGAAAGTTTTCCTGCCGCCGCTCACAACCGCAAAGCGACCGATGACACTGGCCGAGAAGATCTTCGCGCGCCACATGATAAACGAGAAGAACGAAGTGGGCGTAGCGGCCGTAAAACCGGGCGATACCGGTTTCGCGCGGGCCGATCTGCGCTTCAGCCATGAATACGTCACGCCCATGGCTGCGATCTTCTTCGAGCGATACGTCGGCAAGAACGCTAAGGTCAACGATCCCGCCAGCGTTATCTTCTTCCGCGATCACCTGACGTTTCTTGACGAAGTCATCTCCGAGGAAAAGAAGAAGCTCGGACTGCTCGACCTGGCCACGCAGCTCAAACTCAAGCAGCAGGATTTCGCCGCCAAGCAGGGCATCAAGCTGCATGGCGAATTGACCGACCGGAAAGGCTCGGAGGGCATCTGCCACTCCATCGTGCTCGAAAGCTACGCCTTGCCCGGACAACTGAACATTGGATCCGACTCACACACTCCGCACGTGGGCGCGATCGGCTGCGTCGCTTTCGGCATCGGTACCACAGATGTGTTCAATTCATGGATCACGAAAGATGTGCGCGTTAAGGTGCCGGAATCGGTGAAGATCGTAATCCGCGGCAGGAAGCACGCCAACGTTACGGCCAAGGACTTCATTCTGAAGATTCTGAGTCTTGAATACGTGCGCAGCGGCAAGGCGCTGGCCAAAGTCATGGAGTACGCGGGCGAGGCCATCGAAGAACTCAGCGTCGATGAGCGTGCCACTATGACTAACATGGCGGCCGAGATTGGCGGCTTCACCGGCATCGTCGCGCCAGATAAGAAGGCAGTCGATTTCCTGGTCGAGCGGCGCGGCATGGATCGCAAGAAGGCCCAGGCCATGATCGAGGGCCTTTACAGCGATTCCGGCGCGCAGTACGCGCACGTGATTGAACTTGATGCCGCTGAGATTACCCCCATGGTGGCCACTCCCGGCGATCCGGGCAATGGCAAATATGTTCGTGAGTTGAATACGCCCGTGCCGGTTGAGATCGCCTACGGAGGCACATGCACCGCAGGCAAGAATGAAGATATGGACATGTACGCCGCCGTGTTGGCCGATGCGCTGAAGCGGGGCAAGCGCGTGGCCGATTCGGTGAAGTTCTACGTCCAGTTCGGGTCGCAGGAAACGCGCGAGTACTGTATCCGCAAGGGTTATCTCGATGTCTTCGAAAAGTCGGGCGCGCACGTGATCGAGCCCAGTTGCGGAGCCTGCATCAACGCCGGGCCGGGAGTTTCCACCCGTCCCGATCAAGTGGTGATCAGCGCGCAGAACCGTAACTTCCCCGGCCGCAGCGGTCCGGGACAGATGTACCTGGCTTCGCCATTCACCGTCGCGGCGAGCGCGGTGGCTGGATATATCGTCGAATATGAGCCGAGCGAGAAAAGGGAACTGGTAGGAGCGTAAGGTCCGCGAGTCCCTTGCGCACCTAGCTGCAAATTCCTTACGGGCGTTTCCGCCGCCACAGCGGCAGGCCTTCCGATCCCAGCGCGAGAAGGCCGAGCGAGGCGGGGGCGGCCGATCTCAGCTTTTCCTCCGACTTTGCAGGTTGCGGTCCGGGCGATGGCCCTTCGCTCGCTGCCGATGCCGAGCAATTGCCCGCAAGGATCGCGGTATTGGCAGTAGGCTCATATCCGAACTCCGAAAGCAACAGGGAAGGGTAGTGGAAGCCGTTTAGATTAGCGACGCGTAGACGGAGCCAGCCGTAATGAGTCTGGCCCGACTC
>JBAVAV010000150.1:0-2010 GCA_049585895.1 Candidatus Sulfotelmatobacter sp.
CTTGCGTCCTGCTCTGGTGCAAGCAACCACGATCGCCGCCCGGCCCGCCGATGACGCTCGCTTGTTACGCCGCCGAGGATTGCAGGGACGTCTTAAGTTTGCCTCGGTGCGTTTCTGGTGTGAGATCGATTTTCTCTTTGAGTTCCGCACCTGCGGGTCGAGCCTGGCGTGTTCTGCACATCGGCGAGACCGACTGCGTGGCTGGGGTGATCGGACTCGAACTTTGATGTGCAGAGAGAAAATTCATCTCTTTGACAAGTCGCCCGAACTCGGATTTGCGTGACACAGCCCAGACGGTCGCGGTCTCCCGGGAGGATAATCTTCTCTGCAGCCCGGACTGTTTCCTGATCGCAGCCCATATTGCGGGCGGCGCACCCAGCGGTGAGCCTGCATCACATCGAAGTTCGAATCCTCCCACCCAGGCAGGTTGGATTCGATCTTCGATGTGCCGGGAGAAGTTTCAGCAGCTGCAAGCTGCGTCGCGGTGCGATGTTTGGTTCGATCCAGGAATGATTGCACGGCGCCAAAACCAGCCCAGAAGATTGTTCATTTTCTGCTCGACTTCCTGCGCAAACAGAGCGTCAGTGGTGGGCAACGGAGCCCTCATGCTGAGGCGGCTCCGGCTTCAAGGCCTGCAGTCCTCTCCCCCGCCAGCGCCATACGGCCTCCGCGGGGTTGCGGTGGTGGCGGCGCGATGGTGCGCCGCGACCCAGAGAGGAGCCACGACATGGCCAAGCGTAAAGCTCAGAGGAGTGCAAAGCCGCGCTCGGCAACGAAGACCCGATCGAAGGTGAAGCGGGCAAAGCCCATCCATCACAACAGCCGTGCCAAGTCGAAGCAGGCTGCGGTGGTGGCGCTCCTGAACCGGGCGCAGGGCGCGACCATTGCGGCCATCATAGACGCGACCGGCTGGCAGTCCCATTCGGTGCGCGGCTTTCTGGCCGGGGTGGTGCGCAAGAAGCTCGGGCTGACCCTGCAATCCGAGAAGACGGACGGCGAGCGGGTCTATCGCGTGATCGAGCCGCGGGCGGCCTGACATGCTGCAACGGTTCGTCGACGCCGCCGCGGTCGAGGCCGAGATCGAGCGCGTGCGGTCGTTATCGGGCGCTGCGCTGCGGCGGCGCTGGCAAGCCGAGTTCGGACGCCCTCTGCCCAGGAGCCTGACCGTAGAGCTGTTGCGGCGGATGATCGCCAACAGGATCCAGGAGGAGGCCTTCGGCACGCTCGACCGCGCCACCCTCAAACTGCTGGACGGCCTCGCCCGCCGCGACCGCTCCCGCAGGGGCGAGCGCAACCTCAAGATCGGGACCGTGCTGGTTCGCGAGTATCAGGGCCGCCGCCACACCGTCACGGTCGCGCCCGAGGGCTATGTCTGGGAGGGCACCTCCTATTCCAGCCTGTCGGCGATCGCGCGGGCCATTACCGGCACGGTTTGGAACGGTCCACGTTTTTTCGCCGTCAAGCCCGTCCCAGGAAACAATCCGCTCGTGCACGGCCGCCGCGCACGCCCTGCCGTCGCAACTCAACCATCCGCACGGGCGAGCCAAACCTCGTAGGAGTACCATCATGTCACCGCGTCCCTATTGGAAAGGCTACCTCAAGCTCGCACTCGTCTCCTGCCCAATTGCGCTCCATGCCGTCTGCTCATCGACGGAGCGGGTTTCGTTCCGCCAGATCAATCGCAAGACCGGCAACCGGCTGCGCCAGCAGCTCATTGACGAGGAAACCCGCGAAGTCGTCGAGGCTCACGAGAAGGCCCGCGGCTACGAGATCGGCAAAGGCCAGTATCTCCTCATCGAAGATGAGGAGCTGGAGGCGATCGAGATCGCGAGCACGCACATTATCGACATCGATAGGCACGGCAGGCCGCTATATTCTTTGGTCTCACGCATCAAGCTTGTCGTTAGTGGGGTCGGCAAAGTTGATGCCATCATGCTTCCTGCGGGAGCTGGTGGGCAGCGGCGGCAACTCTCATTCTCAGCTCGACAGACGATCCTCGGCATCGCGTGG
>JBAVAV010000151.1:0-6929 GCA_049585895.1 Candidatus Sulfotelmatobacter sp.
ATCTCAATGCGAAACACCGACTTCATCGCCAAGTCGTTGATTTCGCCTTCGACCACCTTCTCCAGCTTGTGAGCGGCTTCCTTGCGCTTCTTCGAGAGCGCCCGCGCGAGCCGCAGATATTCTTCCGCGGACTGCGCTAATTGCGCCCGCAACTGGCGCAGAATCTCATCTTTGTTTTCTACCTCCGAGAGCTTCTGCGCGACTTCGGCGCCGAAGCGGATCACATTGTCGAGCGCCGGGCCGTACTTGCGCTTCAAACGGTCGAGCAGAGCCAGCCGGTCTTCGACTTCCGCCAGATGCTCTGGCGAAGCTTGAATTCCTCCCGCATAGTCGCGCAGCGTGGCGCCTACGTCTTCCACGCTGATGCGCGCGGTTTCGAGCGCGGCCAGCGCCTCCTGAAATTTCGGTTCATAGCGCGCCAGTTCCTCAACTTGTTTTTGCGCGGCCCGCAGCGACGACGAAGTCGACCCGTTCCCTTCATACAGCAAATCGAAAGCGTTCATTGCGGCGCTGTAGATTTTTTCGGCGTTGGCCAGCACGCACTTCTCGGATTCGAGTTGTTCGTCTTCGCCCGGCTGCAACCTGGCCTCTTCGATTTCGCGACGCTGGAAGATCCACAAATCGACCAGGCGCAGCCGGTCTTGCTCGCCGCGCTCGAGGCCGTCGATGCGCGCGCGAATTGCCTTCCACGCCTCAAAAGCGGAGGCCACGGGATCAACCTGGCTCCCGCAGTACTCATCCAGCAACTCAAGGCGTGCCGGGCCATCGAACGACATCATGGATTCGTTTTGTGCGTGGATGGTCGCCAAGTGCGGCGCCAGTTGGCGCAACACGGCCACGGTAGCGGGCTGGTTGTTGACGAAAACCCGCCCCTTGCCGCCGGCGGCAATCTCACGACGCAGAATAAGCGATCCGTCGTCAGACTCGTCGAGCCCGTTGTCTTCCAATATTTTCTCCAGCGCACTCTGCGCCTCGCCTTCGCACTCGAACACGGCAGAAACCACGGCCCGTTCCGCGTCCGCGCGAACCACGTCACTGGAAGCTTTATCGCCCAGCAGGAGGGCCAGCGCATCGATGAGAATCGATTTTCCGGCGCCGGTTTCGCCGGTAAGAAGGTTCAGCCCAGCAGCAAACTGCACTGCCACGTTGTCGATGACCGCATAGTTCTCGAGGCGCAATTCAACCAGCACAAGCCGTCCTGGAACGAGGGAGTTGAGCGCAGCATAGCACGAAATCAACGCGGAAGTTGCGGCCGTTTGGTCCCAGATAAGTGCTTGCCGCGCGCCATTTGCAACAAACAAAAAGCCACGACCGAAGCCGTGGCTCTCAAACATCCGGTGCTATCGACTCGCCGGTGCGGAAATTCCCGACGACTTCCTCTCCACGCTACGCGGCGGATTTGCCGCCAATTACTTCCTTGCGGCGCTCGCGCAAACGGTCTTGGAACGTGTCCCAGCGCCCGCCAATGCCAGAAGCGTTGCTACTGATCACGACGGAACCGGTCCCTGCCGCGAAGCCAGATTCCGTAAGTGCGCCCGCAGTTTCAGTTCCAGCGGCTCCCGGGGTAGAAGTCGCCGGCGAAACCGCAGCCCGAGCAGAAGGCGAATTTCCAGGCATCTGCTGCGTGGTCGGAGTGAGGTTACGGTCTGTTCCGGCCCGGTGCATCACAGGATCGGCCTCCCACTTCGACCGATAGCGTCCTTCATAGTCCGCCCACTGCTGGTCAGATTCCAAGTCCGCTTCCTGATAGGGCGGAAAGGCTTCTACCTGCCGCTTAGTCAAGAGGGCTACGAAGTCGTCTTCGTGCTCCGCCGACGCACGCAACCGATCTGCGGGTACGACGAACTTCTTGGTGCTCAGCCACCCGCCTGTGTCGACCACCACATACCGGATTAATCCCGTGGAGTAGTCGAAGATTACATCGTCGATTTTGCCCAGTTTCTCATCGTCGAGACCGTACAGTTTCGCGCCGCGGATATCTTCCGCGGACTCGGCGAAGCGGAAATCTCGCAGCAGTCCGTAGTGTGCCATTCGTTCCTCCTACAGAGAATTTCGATTAAGCAATTGCGTACCAGTTTGGATGCTAGTCTGTTGCGGAAGGTATAGCGCCCAAATTGAGGTTATGTTTATCGCGGCAGGCGACCCGACTCGCGCGCTCTCGTTATGTTTCGGATACGCCCCCGCCGAAGCTACTGAGCTCAATCATCTATAATCGCCCCAAGGATTCTCCAAACGATGCAAGTGCTTTCATACTCTGCTCTTTTCGTCGGCGGCGAAATCGGCGACATGATCTCCAACACTGGGGCGGTCGCCAAACTGGTGCTGATCATATTGGTTGTCTTCAGCCTGATCTCCTGGGCGATCATTCTGACCAAGTGGAGCCTGTTGCGGCGGGCACGGGTGCAAAGCGGACGATTCGTACGCGCTTTTCGCAAGGCGCAGCGGCTGCAAGACATCGCCGCCGTCGCCGATCAGTTCCGTCCCAGCCCGCTGGTTGGCGTGTTTGAAGGTGGATTTGAGGAGTACAAGCGCCAGGTCGCCGGGCCAGCCGGTTTGCTGCGCAGTCTGACTGCTGTACAGCGCGGTATGCAGATTGGCGCTTCCGAAGAAGTCAGCCGGCTGGAACGCAACGTTTCGTGGATCGCCATCACCGCCGCGGTGACGCCTTTCATCGGCCTGTTTGGAACGGTGTGGGGTATTATCGACGCGTTTCACGGACTGGGGACGGCCGGCGCCGCCACGTTGCGCGCGGTAGCTCCCGGCATCTCCGAGGCGCTGATCACCACCGCCGCCGGACTGGCCGCTGCCATTCCCGCGGTCATCGCCTACAACCTGATCCTCAGCTCCATTCGCGAGTTCGCCGCCCGCAGCGACGACTTTTCCCTTGAAGTGCTCAACGCGGTGGAGCACATTCAGCCGCAAGCACCGGCTGAAGTGAGGCGCTGATGGCCTTCACCACCGGCAACGGACGCACGCAATCCGCACTCGCGGATATCAACATCACTCCCCTGGTCGACGTGGTACTCGTGCTGCTCATCATCTTCATGGTTACCGCGCCCGTGCTGCAGTCGGGGATCGATGTCAGCGTTCCGAAAACGCGCACCGTCAAGGAAATCACGGAAGAGCGCACGGTCATCACCATCAACAAAGACCAACGCGTCTTCCTCGGCAATGATGCCGTCAACATCAACCAGATCGCGGCCAAGCTGCGGCAGAAGATTCGCGATCCCCGCAACCAGTTCATCTTCGTGCGCGCCGATGAGAACGTACCTTTCGGCGCCTTCGCCACGGTGATGGATGCGGTCAAGCAATCGGGTATCACTAACGTGAGCATCGTGACCCAGCCTCTGGAGCAGAATGGCGGCAAACGCTGAGATCTTCTTCGAGCACGATCCCTGGGCCCGGGCTCTGGCGTGGTCCGCGGTCTTCCACGTCGGGTTGACGGGATTGCTGCTGCTCTACGCGGCGGCCTTTAGCGGTCCGAGCGGCGCAGGGTGGGGCGCGGGCGGAGGCGGCAGCGCCATGGGCGTCACGCTGGTCACCAACGTTCCCCTGCCCGCGAGTCCTGCCCAAACCCAGAACGTTCTCGCCAACGAATCGAAGGGCTTGACTCAATCGCAGCCTAAGATCGAACAGAAAGAGCCCGACGCAATCGAAATTCAGGGGAAGAACGCAAAGATCAAACCGAAACCGCCGACTCCCACGAAGGCAAAGCCGCAGCCTGAACCGGAAGCGGATACTAACCAAGTGGCCTTCGGCGAAGGCGGACCGGTCAGCGGGCCGTATGGCAGTTTCGCTGCCGGCGCTGCAAAAGGTGGATTCGGCATTACCGGCGGCGACGGCGATTTCGGCACAAAGTATGCCTGGTACGTGCGCGTAATCCAGCAGAAGGTTTCGGAGAATTGGCTGAAGTATGAGGTCGATCCCGGAATTACGTCGGCCCAACGAGTCTACATCACCTTCGACATCGCTCGCGACGGTCACCCCTTTAACGTGCAGGTCGAACAGTCCAGCGGAGTGCCGTCGCTGGATGTCTCAGCAACTCGCGCCCTGCAGCGTATCGACACCTTCGGCGTGCTGCCCCCGGACTACAGCGGCAACAAAATATCGGTGGAGTACTGGTTCGATTACAGCAAGAAATAAACCTGGTTACTGATAGGCTTGTGAGAGCATCCATAAAGCAATGCGCGGAAACTCCGATATAGAGGAAAGGAAACCACCTGGTTATTCCTGCTATTCCGAATTCATGAGTATGATGGACTGCAACTTGCCAACGATATTATTATCCGCGTTATCTCTTTGTCCCGGCTCGCGTAAAGATTCCAAAGGAATGGACAACGCCATCAGACAAGCTCCGCACTCTGCACCAACTGCCACACGGCTCATGAGTGCCTTGGGCTTCCTGATTCTACTGGGCTCGATGCTCACTGCTTCTCCCTCCTTCGCCCAGGACTGGGTGCGGACCGGCACCTCTTTGGGGGTGGAAAAAGTTCGCCTTGCTGTCCCCGACTTCAAACCTTCCACCGGCGACCCGCGGACCGCGGTCCTGCTGAAAACCTTTAACGACACGTTCTGGAATGATCTGGACAATTCGGGGGTAGTTGAACTCGTTTCCAAGAGCTTCTATCCGTTGCAAGTACCTGGCCAGCCCGCCGATGTAACGTTCGGCTTGTGGAATGCGCCTCCGCCCAATGCCGCCATGCTTGCATTCGGCAATCTGGGGGTGGGCGCCGGCAAGGTCACTGTGCAAGGCTGGCTCTACGACGTGAAGAACACGGCTTCACCGCAGGTGCTGGGGAAGCAATACACCGACGTCCAGACTGAAGACGCCGCTCGAATCATCGCCCACAAATTTGCCGATGAAATCATCTTACGCCTGGGCGGAGGCATCTCAGGCATCGCCGAAAGCAAGATCTTTTTCGTCAGCGACCGCTCAGGCCACAAGGAAGTCTGGGCGATGGATTACGATGGCAACAATCAGCACCAGATCACCCACCAGGGTTCGATTTCGGTTTCTCCGCGGGTTTCGCCCGACGGTTCGCGTTTAGCATTCAGTGCCATCACCAAGAGTGGCTGGGAGATCATGCTGTACTCTCTCGACCTCAATCGCCCGGTCAGCTTTACGCACCTCGGGGGCACTAATCTCTCGCCAGCCTGGTCGCCCGATGGCACACGCCTCGCGCTTTCTTCTTCGCGCAGCGGCGATTCGGAGATCTATATCTGCGATGCTTCCGGGGCGAATCTTCACCGCATGACCGCGAACAAGGGTCCCGACGTGTCTCCGGCCTGGAATCGCAAGACGGGCGCGCAAATCGCTTTCGTCAGCGGGCGCACGGGCCTGCCGCAGATTTATACCATGGAAGCCGACGGCACCAACCAGACGCGCATGACCGACCAGGGTTACGCCGTATCGCCCAATTGGTCACCCAACGGCCAGTTCCTGACGTTCGCGTGGGTTCGCAAGTATGGTCCCGGCGAGCCGGGATCTTCAGACATTTATTTGATGGATATCGCCAGCAAACAATGGGTGCAACTCACCCACGATGGCGGACACAATGATTTTCCGTTCTGGTCCCCGGACGGACGGCACATCGTGTTTCAGTCGGGCCGCTCCGGCAAGGAAGAAGTCTGGGAGATGCTGGCCGACGGCACCAAGCTGCACCAGTTGACGTTTACAGGACGTAATACGCAACCGAACTGGAGTTGGAAATAAAACACGCTTCGTTTTGACCTGGAAATCACTCATTTCGGGTCCGCAGGGAGGATTAACGTGAAGCATCACAATATGAAGTGGTTCGCACTCGTGCTCGCTATGTGCGCTGTACTTATGCTGGGCGCCTGCAAGAAAAAAGCAGCTCCACCGCCGCCCCCGCCGCCGCCTACGTCGCCGTCGCCAACAGCCTCCATCTCAGTCGATCCCAACACGATCGAGAAGGGCCAGTCGGCCACTCTGAGCTGGCAGACGAGCAACGCCACCGATGTTTCCATTGACGGCGTTGGCGCAGTCCAGGCCAGCGGGTCGCAGCAGGTCAGTCCTACCGACTCGACCACTTACCACCTGACTGCCAAAGGTGCAGGCGGGACGCAGGAGGCGACCGCGCGCATCACCGTGACCCAGGCGCCAACGTCCATGGGAGCCACTCCGTCGCCCACCGACGAGGACTTGTTCGGACAAACTGTTAAAGATATTTATTTCGAGTACGACCAGTCCAGCATCCGCGGCGACCAACAGGCATCTTTGTCGGCCGACGCACAGTTCCTCAATCAGCACTCCAACCTTAGCTTCACGATCGAGGGACACTGCGACGAGCGCGGCTCCACGGAATACAATCTGGCCCTGGGCGACCAGCGCGCCATGTCCGTGAAAAACGCCCTGAGCTCGGCTGGAGTTAGCGCTAGCCGCATCAAGACGATCAGCTACGGCAAAGAAAAACCCTTCTGCCTCGAATCCAACGAAAGCTGTTGGCAGCAGAACCGCCGCGGGCACTTCGTCTATCAGAAGTAAGTGCAAGGGATGTTGGTGGGCCGCCGCCGGCCCTGTGGGTTCGAGAGTTGGTAGGCGGACCTCTGGCGTGGGGGCCTCAGAGCATGCCTATCGAGGTACGAAGTCTGAGGTCCGTCTTAGAAACTTCAGAGCACAAAAGCCTCCTCCAGCATCTAAAATAAAGTCACAGGGATATCTATGACACTACGACGCTTCTCCACTGTTTTCGCTTCAGTCTCGATTCTGTGGTTGGCCGTCACGCCCGCCTGGGGCGTCAACAAAGAGATGGTCGAACTGCAAACGCAGGTACAACAACTGCAGCAGCAGATGACTGCCATGCAGCGCGGGTTCGATGAGCGCATGGGCGTGATGAGAAACCTAGTTGAGCAGGATACGGACGCGGTCAATAAAGTTGCCTCCGCCCTCACCACCCTGCAAAATACCC
>JBAVAV010000152.1:0-1678 GCA_049585895.1 Candidatus Sulfotelmatobacter sp.
GAAGCCCCAGAAATGGCCGCCCTGCGAATCCACAATCTCGCGCAGGCTGAAGCTTCCCGCCTGGATCAGCACGCCCACCAGAGAAAGTCCAAGCGCGATCTCGTAACTGATCATCTGCGCGCTCGCCCGCAGCCCGCCCAGCAGAGAATACTTGTTGTTCGACGACCAGCCCGCCAGCGCGACGCCGTACACCCCCATCGACGTCACGCCCAAAATCATCAGCAGGCCGATGTTCACGTCGGTGATCTGCAGCGGTATATTCATCCCGCCGATGGTGATTGAGTTGCCAAAAGGAATCACCGAAATTGATGTCAGAGCAAAGATCACTGCCATCAGCGGCGCCGCCAGAAAAAGCGGCTTGTACACGTGAGGCGGGGTCAGATCTTCCTTGAAAAGAAATTTCAGCCCATCCGCCGCGGGTTGCAGCAGCCCAAACGGCCCCACCCGCGTAGGTCCCCAGCGGTTCTGCATGTGGCCGACCACTTTACGCTCCAGCCAGACCGTGTAGGCCACTGCAGTCAGCAGCACAAACAGGATGATCACCGACTTGATCACCGAGACCGCCACGATTGTGAGACCAACCGGCAATGTTCTTTCCTTGTGAAAACAATCCGTGAAGCGGGGAACGTCAGTCGGCAGCCACCGCGGCCGCTTCCGGCTGACGATTCTCAATCACCGACTTCAAAGCCCGCGAATAACGCCCCAGAGTTCCCGAACTGAACAGAGTATCGTTGCTGGGCAGGATGGATCCGGGAGCATGCGCCACGCTCGTGCCTGCCGCCGCCAGAGACGTATGCTGGCTGTTGCCGGCGAGCAGGTTCATGCGGGAAACATCGTAGCCCGGAACCAGCCGCTGAATTTCATCCAGAATCGCCATGGAATCGAACGGGCTCAACTTGGGCTCCAGTCCATGCATTTCGAGCCACACGGCGTGCCGGTCGGCCTCGCCCGACTGAGCGCCGCGCGATTGCCCCATGTCGGCATGAGTGCCGCCGCTGCCGAACGGCACCAGCTTGCGCACCTCAAAGCCCATCGCGTCGGCGATGCGCACGATCATTTCGAAATCCGCTTTTGTGCCGCTGACTTCGCCGGCTTTCTTCACCAGTTGCACATCGCCGCAGGTGTTGGTAACCGTGCCCGATTTTTCGTAAGCATTGGCCGCGGGCAGCACCACGTCGGCCATGACCGCAGTCTCAGTCAGAAACATATCCTGCACCACGACGAAGCTCTTCGAAAATGCGAAGGGATCAATCTTCATGCGGCCAACCGGATTCGCCCCCACAACGTAGAGAGCCTTCAGCTTGCCCGCCCTGGCAGCCTCGACCATGCCGGTCAAATCCAGACCGGCATCTTGCGGGATCGCTCCCCAATCCTTGTGCAACTCGCTGCTGCTTGCGAGCGGGTGATATCCCGGAAGCAAGTCAGGATACAGCCCCATGTCAGCCGCGCCGCGAGAATTGGCATAGTCGGCCAGGCAAATAAACTTGCCGCCTGAAATGGCTGAACCGAACTTGACGAGGCTCGCGACGCCGTCGCCGCGAATCTCCGAGCCAAAAACGATAACCAGATTGTGTTCGCCGCGCAGCTTTTCTCGAAGCGCAAGCCACGCGTCGCGATTTGTTTCTCCAGAAGCGATCCCCTCAACCGCGCCATCGTCCCCAGAAAGAAATGCGGAGAC
>JBAVAV010000153.1:0-4204 GCA_049585895.1 Candidatus Sulfotelmatobacter sp.
AACAAGGCTTGATACAGAACTCCAGCGCCGCCATTTTTTCGAGCGCGGGATGAAGTTGCGAATCGTGACAAGGCTCCAATGTGATCACAAAAGGCAGTGCAGCCTTGTCGAATCCCGGCTTCTGCAAGATCGAATCAATATTCAGTTCATGAGCCGACAATATCTCAGCCAATCGAGCGATGATGCCAGGGCGATCTCTCACCAGAAAGCGCAGGTACCAGGGAGTTTCAAAATCACAACTTACCTTTGGCGCCAGGAATTGCTGCGGCCAATGCGAGCGCACGCCCTGGGGTTGCGAGGACGAAAGAATCTCCGCAACGAACATGAGATCCGAGACGACGGCGACCGCCGTGGGGTCTCCCCCGGCGCCTGCTCCAAGAAACGCCATGTCGCCACCATACTGGCCAGAGGTTACGACCAAATTCAGATTTCGCTGCACGCGCCCGAACGGCGAGGAAGTGGGAACCAGACTGGGACCAACATCTGCGTACAACGTTCCTTCCTTCAGGTCGGCACGCGAAATTTGCCGGATGGTGCAGCCAAGTTCGGCGGCGTAATCGAAGTCGAGAGCATCTACGCCGCGGATCGTGCGCGCGCGTACGGCTTCCGGAGCAAGGCGCGTTTGCAATCCGGCCAGCGCAAGAATCGCCAACTTGGCGCGGGCATCGCCGCCGTCGAGATCTTCGGAAGCGTCAGCTTCGGCGTAGCCTCGGGCTTGCGCCTCCTCGAGCGCCTCGCTGAAGGGAATCCGGGAAGTCTCGATGCGGCTGAGAATGTAATTGCAGGTTCCGTTCAAAATGCCGGAGATGCCGTGCAGGCGATCTCCGCAAAGGCCAGTTCGCAGCGCGGGTAGAATCGGAACTCCACCAGCGACGGAAGCGCCGAACTCGAGTTGGCATCCGTTTGCGCGGGCCAGCTGCAGAAGATCGGGACCGTGACGGGCGATAAGCTGTTTGTTGGCAGTAATTACCGACTTGCCTGTCATAAGCGCGCCGCGTACAAGATCCTCGGCGGGGTGTAGGCCGCCAATCAGCTCGACCACGATTTCAGCGTCGGAGGTGAGCACCACCTGAAAGTCGTCGGTCCAGACGACGTCGTTTGGGACCCAGGACTGCTTCTTTTTCTCGACGTTGCGATTGCAGATGTGCGTGAGGCAAAATTTCTCGTGATCGCAGAGAATCTTCGCCACCGAGCGCCCCACGGTTCCGAAGCCGATGAGCGCGACGCGGCACGGGGCGCTGCGATCGCGGCTGGCTGGCGCTTTGAGTAGGTTCGCGGATTGCCCGGGCGAAGTCTGGTGCAAGCTGATTCTCGTGTCGGAGATATTTCTTTCATGATACGGTGACTCGCGCTTCCCGTGAAATGGAAAGGTGTATTCCATAGGATTACGGTGGTCACAGCGGATGCTGTGCATCTCATTGATGCGGCTCAGGGCGCGCAGTCGGCATCAAAGTTGGTAATATATGCGTTCCCGCCGCAAGCGAAGACAATGCCTCGCGGCAGGCAATCAACAAGCGGACACCCACTGCCAGTGTCTCTTCGCGCCGTCGCCACGTCCGCCACTACGCTGGTTCTGGAGAAAATGGATGACTCGACAGTTCGCGATGGTTCCGTTGTTTTGGGTCACGTGTATTGCGCTCCTGGTGGCGGCAAAAGGCCTCGCCCAGCAGGCACCAGCGGAACAAGAGCCAGCGAGCCAGGCCCCAGCAAGCCAGACACCCACAACTCCCTCGCCCACCGCGCAGCAACCGGATAGCGGCCAGGGAGGCGCCGCAGAAGAGTCCCCGTCGCGGCGCAGAGTTCGCCCTCACGACTATCGCAACTGGACCTTCAACGTCGGCGTCGGTGGCAGCCTGACCAGCGGCACGACGAAAAACTTTGTGAAGGGCGGCGGTCTCTTGGGTACGGCCGGCCTGGCGCGCAATGCCAACAAATATCTCGGCCTGCGGGTGGATTTCTTCGGGATCAATCTCCCTCTGCGTGATTCCTCTTTACAGCAGGCGTCGGCGCCGGGAGCGCGAAACAGCGTCTACGGGGTTACGTTGGATCCCGTCATCAACATTCCGGTGACGAAGAAGTACAGCGGATACGTTCTTATCGGGCCGGGATTCTATCATCGTTCCGGAAAGCTGGACTCATCCACTGCGGTTCCCGGTTCGGCGTGCAATTCGTTTTTCAACTGGTGGGGCGTTTGTTCCAACAACAGCCTTCCTCTGAGTGGACGCTTCCTTAATTCCAGTCAGAATGAATTTGGCTTGAACTTTGGCGGAGGCGTGGCCCGCAAGCTCCGCGGGAACCTGGAAATTTACGGGGAATTCCGCTATCTCCACGGCAAGCACAACAACATCAGCACCGACGTGCGGCCGGTCACCGTTGGGGTTCGCTGGTAAGCCGCTAGTCGGGATTGGTGCGATAGCTCCAGAGATCGGCAGTTCGCTGCTGGAGTTGTACGAGCGAAGATGCAGATGCGGGTTGCGCAACGGCGGTATCTGCGTTGGCCTCGCGCAACGCGTCTTCGATCAGGTAATGCGCCGGTGCAAGCGTGCACGCCGGGTCGGTTACGCCCGAGTCGCCGGTAAGCAGCAACGCCTGGCAGCGGCATCCGCCGAAGTCTTCGACGCGGCGATCGCAACTGCGGCACGGCTCCGGCATCCACGCTTCGCCGCGAAAACGCTGGAATGACGAAGATTCCCGCCAGATGAATTCAAGACTCTGTTCGCGCACATTCTCGAATTCAAGTCCGGGAATCACTTCCGCCGCGTGACACGGAAGCACCTTGCCCGCGGGATTGATCAGCATGAGTTGCCGTCCCCAGCCGCCCATGCAAGCCTTGGGATAACGCGCATAGTAATCGGGCACAACCGAATCGATGCGAATACGGCCGGCCATGCGTTCTTGGGCCGCCGCGACGATTTCGACCGCCTTTTCGAGTTGCCCGCGCGTCGGAAGCAACGCGGCCCGGTTCTTTAGCGCCCAGCCGTAGTACTGCGTGTGAGCAATCTCCATGCGGTCGGGCGCAAGCTGCTCGAGGAATGCGATCATCTCTTCGAGATGGTCGAGGTTCTGCCGGTGCACAACCAGATTGGTGGTGAAGGCCAGCTTGTGGCGGCGGATGGCGCGCGACAATTCGATCTTGTGCGCGTGCGCTTTGGCGCCTGCAATCCAGTTCGCCGCTTCTGCGTGCGCATCCTGGAAGCTGATCTGGATGTGATCGAGTCCTGCATCTACCAGCGCCTGCAATCGCGATTCTGAAAGCCCGATGCCGGAGGTGATGAGGTTGGTGTAAAGTCCTGCAGCGCGAGCGCCGGCGATGAGTTCGGTCAAGTCTTGGCGGGCCAGCGGCTCTCCGCCGGTAAAGTGCGCATGCAGCATCCCAAGCTTGCCCGCCTGCTGAAACACGTTGACCCACTCGTCGGTCGAAAGTTCGGCACTCACCGCTGCCAGTTCCAGAGGATTGGAGCAGTACACGCAGTGCAGCGGGCAGCGATGCGTCAGTTCGGCAATGAGGGCTAAAGGGTTGGAAATCATGAGTGCTGCTGATAAATCACTTCAGTATCCGGCTTCGCGTCCGTGGCGGACCGCTAAAATCACGATCTCTGTCCCGTCGTAATGATACAGGGCGACATGAGCCCCATGTCCGTATTCAATCACCCATTCGCGAAACTCGGGCGGCATTTCTTCGACCGGGCGGCCAATTTCCGGATGCTTGCCGAGCGCCTTTATGCCCTGCCGGATCGCCTTGACGGCGCGCCTGGCCGGACAGCCGATGGCGGCTGTCCCCACATGAGCAGCGCGAATTCCCTCTAATAATCGATGATCGGCTTGTGGCGCAGTTGCTTCAACAACTGGCTGATGTCGGTTCGAATCTTGGCGGATTCAGCGTCGCCGAATTGAGCCTGCAATTCTCCCAATGATCCGGGGTTAGCCCTGCTTTGCGGCGACCGGACCAACGTGAGAACGTCAAACCACGTGGGACAACTGGGCGCCCGTTACCAGGATTCTCGCCGCTCTCTTCGAGCGGGGCTTCTTTCTGATTACGATCTCCACATCACGGTCGAGGGCATTCAGAAAATTCATCAGCCGTTCCACGGAAAACCCCTCCAAGCGGTAATTCACCAAAGCGGAAACCTTCGGCTGGTTGATGTCGAGCAGGCGCGCCGCTGCGGCTTGCGACATGTGACGTGCCGCAATGATCCGATTGATG
>JBAVAV010000154.1:0-5613 GCA_049585895.1 Candidatus Sulfotelmatobacter sp.
ACCACAGAGGGCACTGAGGTTCACAGAGGGAATCCCAAACGAATCGAATCGACGATGCCTCTAACTTTCTACAAAAAGCCGGCGCTGGTGGCGTATGTGACTTGCGGGGATCCAGATCTCGCGACCACACGCGAGATTGTTCTGGCGGCGATCGAGGCTGGGGCGGATGTGATTGAGTTGGGCGTGCCATTCAGCGATCCGGTGGCGGACGGTCCCGTTATTCAGCGGGCCAGCGAGCGGGCGCTGAAGCGCGGTACCTCACTGGGACAGGTGCTCACGCTGGCGGCGGAGATTCGTGCACATGCGCAGTCGACGGGACTGATTGTGTTTTCGTATTTGAATCCGATTCTGCGGATGGGAATGGAGAAATTCTGCATGGTGGCGCGGCATGCGGGGGTGGACGGCGCGCTGGTGACGGATTTGCCGGTGGAAGAAGCGGGTGGATATCTGCGGGCGATGCGGAAGCACGATCTGGCTCCGGTGTTTCTGGCTGCGCCCACCAGTCCCGATGAGCGGCTGAAGCGGATTGCGGAAGCGTCGCGCGGATTTGTGTATGCAGTATCAAGAACAGGAGTGACGGGAGCACGGCAGCAACTTGCGGAGGACGCCAAGAAGCTGGTGCGACGGTTGCGGCGCGTAACGAAGTTGCCGATTGCCGTTGGGTTCGGGATTTCGACGCCGGAGCAGTTTGTCGCAGTAGGCGAGTTTGCCGATGCAGTCGTGGTGGGCAGCGCGATTGTGGAGACGATTGAGCGGAGCCGGGGGCGGGAGGCGGTGGCTGTGGGAGAATTTGTGCGGAAGCTGTCAGCTATTAGCTCTCAGCCATCAGCTAAAACCAGTTGACGAGGTGTGGGTTGCTTTGTGTTTGGCCTTGGCTGATGGCTGAAAGCGGACGCCTGAGAACTGAATTTCCATGGATATTGCGGATTGGCGGAAGAAGATTGACGACCTTGACCGGCGACTGGTGGAGTTGCTGAGTGAGCGGGCTCGGGCTGCACAGGAGATCGGGCGTCTGAAGCGCGACACGGCTTTGCCGGTTTATGAGCCGGAGCGGGAGCGAATAGTTTTTGAGAACGTGCAGCGCATAAATCCGGGCCCGCTGGAGAGCCGGGATCTGGTGCGGATTTATGAGCGCATCATGGACGTGATGCGGAATATTCAGAAGAGAGAGATTGTGACAGGCGCGGAGGCGACGGGGGCGGGCACGGAATTAGATTCCGAGGTGAATGATTAGAGGATCGAACTGTGAGCTACGAGCTAGTCGCTCGCGGCTCAGAGCTCGTGGCTCGAAGCAGGGACTTTTTTATGATTGTGGCCATGCAGGAAGCGGCGGATGAGGGGCAGATTCAGCAGGTGATTGAGCACCTGGTGAAGATGGGGTTTGAGGTGCACCGCTCGACCGGCGCGCGAATGACCGTGCTGGGAGCGGTGGGCACGGGGATTGACTTTGACATCCGCAACGTCGAATTGATGGCGGGAGTGCAGGAAGTCCATCGCATCAGTTCGCCGTACAAGCTGGCCGGGCGAAGTTTCCGGCCGGAGGGGACGATCGTCAAGCTGGCGCACGGAGTTGAGGTTGGCGCTAATGAAGTCATAGTGATGGCGGGGCCGTGTTCGGTGGAGTCGCGGGAACAGCTTTTCAGCACGGCCGAGGTGGTGGCGAGGGCAGGTGCGAAAGTCCTGAGGGGCGGGGCATTCAAGCCGAGGAGCTCTCCCTATTCTTTCCAGGGGCATGGGGAAGAGGCGCTGAAGCTGCTTCGCGAGGCGGGAGAAAAATTTAAGCTGTTAGTGATCAGCGAGGTGATGGAGATTTCGCAAATTCCACTGATGCTATCGTACGTGGACATCCTGCAAGTGGGCGCTCGTAATATGCAGAACTTTAACCTGCTGCGCGAACTGGGAAGGATTCGCAAGCCGGTGCTGCTGAAGCGCGGGATTGCGGCAACGCTGGAGGAATTGCTTCTGTCTGCGGAGTATGTCATGGCGGGCGGGAATTATGAGGTGATTCTGTGCGAGCGCGGTATTCGGACGTTTGAGACGTATACGCGCAACACGATGGATATTTCAGCGATTCCAATCATTCACAAGCTCTCGCATTTGCCGATGACGGCCGACCCTTCGCATGGAACCGGGCGGCGCGATAAGGTTGCACCCATGGCACGAGCGTCGGTGGCGGCGGGTGCGGATGCGCTGCTGATCGAGGTCCACTGCAGTCCAGATAAGGCGCTGTCGGATGGGGCCCAGTCGCTGTTTCCCGAACAGTTCGCGAAATTGATGGATGAACTGCGGATGATTGCGCCGGCGGTGGGGAGGAAGATTTAGCAATTGGTAATTTTGTAATCGGGTAATTGGGTAATTGAACTTCTCTGGGTGACGGCTCTTCAAATTACCCAATTACAAAATTTCTCAATTACCCAATGTTTTTTATGGCGATTCGGCAAATCACGATTGTCGGCACCGGGCTGATCGGCGGATCGTTTGCGCTGGCGCTGCGGAAGCGGAAGTTTGCCGGTCGGATTGTGGGATGCGACCGGGAAGCGACGCTGCAGAAGGCGCGCAACCGGGGCGCTATCGACAGCGGATTCTCCGAGCCTGGGGACGCGGTGCGGGGCAGCCAATTGGTGGTGCTGGCGACGCCGGTGCTGGCGATTATCGATATGATCCAGCGGCTTGGTCCGGCACTTCCGCCGAGCACGCTGCTGACCGACGTAGGCAGCACGAAGCTGGCCGTGGCGCAGCGCGCCCTAAAAGTGTTTGGCAAGAATGCGGGGAAGCGGTTTCTGGCCGGGCATCCCATGGCGGGCAAGGAACTGAGCGGAGTGGATTATGCCGATGCGGACTTGTTTCACAACGCGGTCTGGTTCCTGACCCCGCTGCCAGGGCAGAGCTTGAACGAAGGATTGTTCGCGGAGTTTGCCGGGTGGATCGATCAGATCGGGGCACGGATTGCGATGCTGCCTCCGGCGGAGCATGACCGGCTGTGCGCTTGGATCAGCCACCTGCCGCAGATGATTTCGACGGCGCTGGCTGCGGCTCTGGTGGAGGAGTTCGGAGAAGACGCGCCGCTGCTGCCGGCGGGAGGACGCGCGCTGCAGGAGATGACGCGGATTTCGGCGAGCCCGTATTCGATGTGGCGCGACATCGCAATCAGCAACAAGAAGAATCTGGAGGATGCGCTGTTCAAGCTGGAGCAGCGGCTGGCGCATATTCGAGAGAATCTGGCGACGCGGCAGCTGGCGGAGGAGTTTGAGCGGGCGCACGGGCTGAGGAAGATTTCGAGAGCGCGGAAGTGAGTTCACCACAGAGACACAGAGGCACGGAGAAAACCAACCCTCCTTCTTGGATTTTCAAATGAGAGTAGTCTGATCACGATGGTCCGTTGTGTTTGTCCTTCCTCCCTGTCTCCTGTGTCTCCGTAGTGAGTTTTCATTTAGAATTCTTGCGCTATGAATAAGGTGGTGGCCACCGCGGATGAGGCGATCCGGGATGTTTTTGACGGCGCCGTCATCATGATCGGCGGCTTCGGGCTGTGCGGGATTCCGGAGAATCTGTTGCGCGCCCTGGTGCGCAAAGGATCGAAGAATCTGACGACCATCAGCAACAACGTGGGGGTGGATGGGTTGGGCAATGGGCTGCTGCTGTCGGCGGGTCAGATCCGGCGGCACATCGGAACCTACGTGGGAGAGAACAAACTGTTGGAAGCGATGGTTCTGGCGGGGAAGATTGAACTCGACCTGGTGCCGCAGGGAACGTTTTCGGAGCGGATTCGCGCCGGGGGCGCGGGCATCCCGGCGTTCTTTACACCTACGGGTGTGGGTACGATGGTTGCTGAAGGCAAAGAGACGCGAGAATTCGATGGGCGAACTTATGTGATGGAACGGGGGCTGAAGGCGGACTTCGCGTTTGTGAAGGCGTGGAAGGGCGACCGGATGGGGAATCTGGTATACCGCAAAACGGCGCGTAATTTTAATCCGATCATGGCGACGGCGGCGAAGGTGACCATTGCCGAGGTGGAGCAATTGGTCGAGGTGGGCGAACTGGATGGAGACTTGATTCATACGCCTTCGGTGTATGTGAAACGCATCTTTCGGGGGGAGGTGTACGAGAAGAGGATTGAGAGACGGACGGTTAGGAAAGCGAGCACCTAGTACTTAGTACCGAGTACCGAGCAGCATGGCATGTATATGGCTATCGTCACGAAACCCGGCAAAGACGTCGACAAGCGCGAGCGCATCGTGAAGCGGATTGCGCGCGAACTGCAGGATGGGTTCTACGTCAACCTTGGCATTGGGATGCCGACTATGATTGCGAATCATGTGCCGGCGGGGATGGAAGTGATTCTTCAATCCGAGAACGGGATGCTGGGAATCGGACCTTATCCTATCGAGGGGCAGGAGGATTCCGATCTGATCAACGCGGGCAAGGAGACGGTGAGCGAGATGGCCGGGACGTCGTATTTCTCGAGCGCCGATTCGTTTGCCATGATCCGCGGCGCGCACATTGATTTGAGCGTCTTGGGTGCGATGGAAGTGGATGAGTCTGGAAGTCTGGCGAATTGGATGATCCCGGGGAAGATGGTGAAAGGGATGGGCGGGGCGATGGACCTGGTGGCTGGGGCGCGGCGCGTGGTGGTGGCGATGGAGCACACGACTCGCGAGGGCGCGCCAAAAATCTTGAGGAAGTGCACGCTGCCGCTTACGGGCGTCAAAGTCGTGGATACGATTGTGACCGAGATGGCGTTCATCCGAGTGACGAACGATGGGCTGGTGCTGGAGGAGGTTGCTCCGGGGTTGACGGCGGAGGATGTGCAGCGGGCGACTGAGGCGAAATTGGTGGTGAGCAAGAGTTTGAAGGTGATGGAGGGTTGAGGCGCACCTCAGGGGCTGAAGCCCTGATCTAATATTGGACCGATGATCGCAGTGCTGAAAGCGCTGCGCCACCGAAAATCTGCATTCAGACATCACATGCGACTCAGCGCCTGCTCAAATGCGTAGGCGAGGACAGCAGGCGGAAGGGGAGCGTGATCGCCAGGTAGATCACTTCCAGCACTCCGTCGACGGCGACGCCCAGAATGCGTAGAGGCAGTAGCAACAGCCAGATGAAGGGATATGCGATCAAGGCGAGCACTGCGAGGGGCCAACAGAGTATGAAGAGGATGCACCAGAGCAGGAACGTGAGCATGGCGAGACCTCCTTTCCCTTGTAATTAAAGATACGACGGCAGGGAAGGGGAAGTTCCCTTGTAGTTAGAAGTTTCCCTGCGGCACGAGAATAGCCGAGTTGCTCTCGGCCGGACAGCCGGGGGCCGCTGTCCCCACATGGGCATTCTTAACACACGAGCAGTGAGTGCTCTCTACGATCATCGAACTTCGACAGTTGATTCTGTGCCCGCTAGTTTGCGAAGCGATTCCTCATACGGGGCGCGGGCGATGCCTTTCTCGGTGACGATTGCTGCCACGTATTTCGCTGGCGTCACATCAAATGCAGGATTCTCAATCTGGACGCCGTCGGGCACCATTTGTTTGCCGGCGATGTGACTGACTTCTCTCGGGTTGCGCTGCTCGATTGGGATTTGGCTGCCACTGGGGCAAGTGAGATCGACGGTGGACATCGG
>JBAVAV010000155.1:0-2189 GCA_049585895.1 Candidatus Sulfotelmatobacter sp.
ATTGTGGGGGGAACAGCAGCGCTGGTGCTGATAGGAGTATGGATCTACATCGCCAGCAAGCGAAGAGTTCAGACAATGCAAAAAGAGGCGTAGTAAACCGCGTCTCGTCTCGTAGAGACGTTGCTTGCAATGACTTGCTGCCACTACACGGGCGTGGCCGTCTTCCGCGCAGGATTAAAGAACGGCAGCGTAGTCACTTTCACATTCGTCTTCAGCCGAATCGCCTCAATCGTAATTTCCATCTGCAATGTCGTCCCTGGCTTGGAATATTCCGTTTCCACGCTGGCCAGCGCGATCATCTTCTTCAGGATCGGCGACCAACTCGTGGTAGTAGCTTTCCCGGCCTGCTTTTCTCCCGAATACACGGGAACCGCCACGCGCGAGGCCTGGCTCGGCGCGGCGGGAGTACGACCGTAACCTTCGTAGAGCGCTTCCACCTCAGTCCAATTGACTTCAAGACCAACGAATTGCCGCGGCACGCCGTTGTTGGCATCCTGCTCGAGTGCCCGCTTGCCGATGAAGTTTTCTTTTTCGAGATGCACCATCTTGGCAAAACCCAGCTCGTACGGCGAATACTTCTGCGATGGAATCAGCGCCTTCTTCGAACTCATGTAATCCACTTCGATCAGGAGCAGCCCAGCCTCCACGCGAGCCACATCCAGCGCCAGCATGCCCGCCGCGTGCAGGTCGAATTGCTTCCCTTTCTCGGCCAGCGCATCCCAAACTTTTACCGCATCGCTCCACGGAACCCAGATTTCGTAACCCAGATCCCCGGTGTAACCGGTGCGCGAAATATCCACCGGCACGCCGGCAATCTTGCCGCGTGTCACGCGGAAATATTTTAGGTTCGCGACGTCGGCCTCAGCCACGGTCTTCAACAGCTTGCCGGAAGTCGGCCCCTGCAGCGCCAGGGCGGCGACTTTCTCCGAAATATCTTCGATCTGCACGTCCATGTTCAGACCGTTTTGCCGGAACCAGCGCAGGCTGGCGTCGGCCGCCGTCCAGCGATAAACATTTTCCTCCAGCCGCGAGATCGTCCCGTCGTCGATCACTTTGCCCTGCTCGTCGCACCAGCAGCAGTAAATCACCTGCCCGATCTTGACTTTGTTAACGTCACGCGTGATCACGCGGTTCACCAGCTTGGTCGCGTCTTTCCCGGTTACCAGATATTTGTAGAGCGGCGTGATGTCGATCAGCGCGGCCGCGTTGCGGATGGCGTTGTACTCGTGCTCGTGATGCACCTCGTACACGCTGACCGTGTAGTACCCCGACCACTCACGGTAGTTCAGGCTGTGGCAGAGCGGAAATGTTCTCTCGTGAAACGCGGTTCCGATGGGCAAAGTGTTGGCCTCGATAAAGATTGTATCGAAGCCGGATTATTTCATGCGCACGCAGCAACAGCAACTCGCCTTCGGACAGACTTTCAGTCACGCACTCCGCAATTGTGCAGACAAAACGGCTTGTTCCCGATAGAATGTCGATCGACGCCGGTCAGCCATGCGCTCAGTCACACCAACATTATCGAATGTCCTCCGCAGTTGGAGCGTCCTACCCAGCGGCCTTTAATACGCGCAACCTAGAACTGCGCTAAGATTCCTCGTCTCTATTCTCAACCAAGCCAACCGCTAAAGGCTAAGAGCTAATGGCTAATTCATACGACGTAATCGTAATCGGCGGAGGCCACAACGGACTCGTCAACGCCGCCTATCTAGCCCGCGCCGGAAAGAAAGTTCTGGTTCTCGAACGCCGCCACATTCTCGGCGGCGCTGCCTGCACCGAAGAAGTCTTTCCCGGCTTCAAGTTTTCCGTGTGCTCTTATGTCGTCTCGCTGCTGCGCCCGGAGATCATCCGCGACCTTGATCTCCCGCGCCACGGCCTCGAAATTCTCCCGCTCGACGGCACCTTTACTCCTATGCCCAGCGGCGACTATCTCTGGCGCGTAAACGACCACGGCCGAACCCATCGCGAAATCGCCCGCCACTCGCGCGTCGACGCCGAAGCCTACGACGAATTCGGCAAAGCCATGCAGGCGATGTGCCGCTTCGTGAAGCCGATTCTCAGCATGGTTCCCCCGGATCCTCACACGCTCAACCCCCGCGAACTAATGAAACTGGCTTTCCTCGGCCGCCGTTTCCAGGGTATGGCGAGCGAGGACAAGTACAACCAGGTGCAGCTCATGACCATGAGCG
>JBAVAV010000156.1:0-1660 GCA_049585895.1 Candidatus Sulfotelmatobacter sp.
GTAGCGGCGGCTCATGATCGTCGCTTGCATCGCGCACCGGAGCATGCCCCTTCAAAAGCTGCCCGATCTCTTCGCCGGTGAGTGTCTCATATTCGAGGAGACCCTTGGCAAGAGTTTCGAGATCCTCGCGCTTTTCAATAATGATCCGGGTTGCCTCAGTGAGACCCGCCTCCACCAGGCGGCGCACTTCCGCGTCGATTTTCTGGGCGGTGGCCTCGGAGATGGTTTGCTGCCGCCCCATGGTATAGCCGAGGAAAACCTCCTCCTGATTTTCGCCATAAGTGACGGTGCCAAGTTCGGGTGAAAAGCCCCAGCGGGTCACCATGGCGCGGGCGAGCTTGGTCGCCTGCTCGATGTCGGATTGCGCGCCCGACGTTATCTTGTCCTTGCCGAAGACGATTTCCTCGGAAACCCGGCCGCCCATGCAGATGGCAAGCCGCGATGTCATCTGTTCGAAACTCATCGAAAGCTTGTCGCGTTCGGGAAGCTGCATGACCATCCCGAGGGCCCGCCCGCGCGGAATGATGGTCGCCTTATGCACCGGGTCGGTGGCCGGGACATTGAGGGCGACGATCGCGTGCCCGCCCTCGTGATAGGCGGTCAGCATTTTCTCTTGCTCGGTCATGACCATGGTGCGGCGCTCGGCGCCCATCATGATCTTGTCTTTCGAATCCTCGAACTCGGACATGGTGACGAAACGCTTGGCGCGCCTTGCCGCCAGCAAGGCCGCCTCGTTGACGAGATTCATGAGGTCGGCACCAGAGAATCCCGGCGTCCCGCGCGCGACCGTCCGCAAATCGACGTCCGGCGCGAGGGGGACCTTGCGGACATGCACCTTGAGGATGCGTTCGCGCCCGACGATATCGGGGTTCGACACGACAATCTGGCGGTCGAAACGGCCGGGGCGGAGAAGCGCCGGATCGAGCACGTCGGGACGGTTCGTCGCCGCGATCAGGATGATGCTCTCGTTTGGCTCGAAGCCATCCATCTCGACGAGGAGCTGGTTCAACGTTTGCTCGCGTTCGTCGTTGCCGCCCCCGAGGCCGGCGCCGCGATGCCGGCCAACGGCGTCTATTTCATCGATGAAGACGATGCAAGGCGAGTTCTTCTTGGCCTGCTCGAACATGTCACGGACGCGGCTCGCGCCGACGCCGACAAACATTTCCACGAAATCCGACCCGGAAATCGTAAAGAAGGGCACGTTGGCTTCCCCCGCGATGGCGCGCGCAAGCAGCGTCTTGCCGGTCCCCGGCGGCCCGACAAGCAAGACGCCGCGCGGGATTCGCCCGCCAAGCTTCTGGAATCGTGCCGGATCACGCAGGAATTCGACAATTTCCTGGAGGTCTTCCTTGGCCTCGTCGACGCCGGCGACGTCCTCGAACGTAAACCGCCCATGCGCCTCGGTCAGGAGTTTCGCCTTGGACTTGCCAAATCCCATGGCCTTGCCCCCGGCGCCCTGCATTTGCCGGGAAAGAAAGATCCAGATGCCGAGGATGGCAATCAGCGGCAGCCCGTTGACGAGAAGCGTCATCAACCAATTGGTATTTTCTGACGGAGGCTTGGCCGTGATCGACACGTTTTTCTTATAAAGGCTCTGGACCAACGTCGGGTCGTTTGGCGCGTAGGTCGCAAACACGTGACCGTCGGTAAAATGGCCGGT
>JBAVAV010000157.1:0-5389 GCA_049585895.1 Candidatus Sulfotelmatobacter sp.
GGGCGGCAACTACGCCGACATCGCCGAGTACGGTCACGCACGCGAATACTACGGCAAGGCTTTCGAGTTCCGTGACCGCGCCAGCGAGCGCGAAAAGCTGTTGATCGCCGGTTACTACTATCTCGACGTAACCGGCGAACTGGACAAGGCGGCTCAGATTTACCAGGAATGGGTTGAAAGTTATCCCAGGGATTACATCGCCTATGGCAGCCTGGCAATGGCAGAATCGGAACAGGGACTGCACGAAAAAGCTCTGGAAGCAAATCGCGAGTTCTTGCGCCTTTCGCCCGACAACGCCATTGGCTACGTCAACCTCGGCGCCGCTCTGCTGGCATTGCAGCGTATCGGCGATGCCCGTCAAATTCTCCAGCAGGCCGAAGCGCGGAAACTGGATGAACTGAACATCCACATGAATCTTTACGCCGTGAGCCTTCTCACCGGGGATGCGGCCGGCCAGGCGAAGGAGTCTTCCTGGATGGAGAGCCGCCCGGAATACAGCAGTCAGGGGTATTCGCTCGAGTCCGACACCATCGCCTACAGAGGACAGTTGCGCAAAGCGCGAGAGCTCACTGCACAGGCTGTGGATGCATCGCTGCGCGCCACCAACAAGGAAAACGCCGCCATGTGGCAGGCCAACGCCGCTCTGCGCGAAGCCGGTTTCGGAAATGCCGCCCAGGCCAGACAGGATGCGGCGGCGGCTCTCAAACTAGCACCTCAAAGTCAGGGGGCGCAGCTTGAAGCGGCTCTGGCTTTCGCTTTGAGCGGCGACATGCCACGGGCAGAATCCCTGGTCAAAGATCTTTCGGCAAGATTTCCGCTCGATACCCAGGTGCAATCGCTGTGGCTTCCAGTCATCCGGGCACAACTGGCGCTCGATCAGAAAAATGCCGCCGCTGCCATGAGTTTGCTGCAGACCGCGAAGCCGATGGAGTTGGCGGTGATTACGTTCACCGCAAATGGATCCTGCCTCTATGCGCCGTATGTACGCGGGCAGGCGTACCTGGCGCTGGGTCAGGGCGCTCTCGCGGCCGCTGAATTCCAGAAAAGCCTGGATCACAGCGGCCTCGTCTGGCACTGCTGGACGGGCGCGTTGGCGCATCTGGGAGTGGCACGGGCGAACGCTTTAGAGTCGAGAACTTCGCTTGGCGCCGATGCCGCAGCAGCCCGCGACCGCGCGCTCACCGCCTACAAAGATTTTCTTGCCCTCTGGAAAGATGCGGATCCCGACGTCCCAATCCTGAAAGAAGCAGCCACAGAATACAAGAAGTGACGCCACCGTAGCGCCGGCGTCCCGCCGGCTGTCGCGCGGGCGCCCCGCCCGCGCCGGCGGCACCTTGAACCCAACCCGCCCTTCCTCCGACTGCGGACGGGCGCTCACGTGTTAGCATTTCAATGTCGTCCCTCCCAAGGCGGAAATCCCATGGCCCGCATTTTTCTCATCCCGATTTCATTTCCGTCCGCGCTTCTTGTGGCCATTCTTCTCTTCCCATTCGCCCGCGCCGCCGAGCCGCCCTGGCTCGAAGTTCACTCCACGCACTTCACGGTTATCACCGATGCCGGCGAGAAAAAGGGGCTTGAAGTCGCGCTGCGCTTCGAACAAATGCGCTCCGTCTTCGCCGGCCTCCTTATGAAGGACCGCCTGAACCTGCCGGTGCCGCTCACCATTCTGGCTTTGAAAAACGATAAGTCGTTCTACCAGATGGCGCCGTTGCGCCAGGGACAGCCCATCACGGTTCCCGGTTTTTTTGTCCCCGGCGAAGACCAGAACTTTATCGTGCTCAACCTTTTCGAAGAAGAGTCCTGGCGTGCCGTTGCGCACTCTTTTGCCCACATGCTGCTTAATTCCAACTATCCCCCGGCGCAGGGATGGTTCGACGAAGGCCTGGCCGAATATTTCAGCTCCATTCGCGTCGACAACAAGCAAGTGGAAATCGGCAGCGACCCGGAACTGCGCTCCGGCTTTACCGAAGACCTGCTGCAGAACCAAACGGAAGTTCGCGACGTTCCCAAATCACTGACCGAACTTCTTGGTGGCCAGGTCTGGCTCGCGATGACCGACCTGTTCACCATGAAACACGACACCTCCACGTATCAGGAAGGTACGCATCGCACGCTTTTCTACGCTCAGTCGTGGATGGTGATGCATTACCTGATCCACGCCAAGAAGCTCCCTGAGACAGGAACCTATTTCGAACTGGTGCTGAACCAGCGCGTGCCGGTGGCAGACGCCATTCAGAAAGCTTATGGCATGACGCCGCTGCAGTTCGAGCAGGCGGTGAAAGATTACTTTCACTCGCTTACCCCGCTGTTCACTACCCTCGACGCGTCAAGACAGCCGCAAGCTCATCCCAATCTTCCCCAGGTTTACCAGTTCCCGGTTTCCGTTGCGCCTGACAGCATGGTGATCTCAAGCAAGCCGATGACGGAAACCGATGCCCGCGCGCTCGCCGGCGAGATCAAGATTCGGATTCCCGATCGGCGCGAAGCCGGCCTCGAAGAATTGAAAGCTTTAGCTGCCGCGCCCAATTCCGGTGCCGCGGCCAAGCAGGAGTCCAAGCCAGCCCCTGATCTCGCACCCGAAACAGAAAATGCCAGGATTAGTCCGGTTGTCGCGGGTAACGAGATCGCGCATCGGGCGCTGGCCTACGATCACTTGCTGCGCGGCGAATTCGACGCCGCCGCGGAAGAACTGGGCAATGCGGCAGCCCTCAATCAGGGCGACATGTGGATTCGCTACTACCTTTCCCTGCTTAAGTACCGCATGGCGCAAGCGGCGAGAAAAGACATGCAGGGACTGCCCAACATGATGCAGGATCTGCGCGCGGTGCTGGAATGGTATCCGGAATTCGCCGACGCTTACGACCTGTTGGCGGTAGCCCGCACCGAAGGCGGCGGAGGTACAACCGCCATGCAGGCCGAACGCGCCGCCATGCAACTCAGTCCGCGCAACGAACTGTACGTTTACCATCTAGCCGAAATCTACATCGCCGGCAAACAGTGGGAAGCCGCGCGCGCGCTGCTGGATCGGCTCAAGTCGAGCTCCAATCCGCTGGTGGCTGGCAAGGCGCGCGAGCGCATGGAGCAGGTTGCCACCGAACAGAAGTACGGCGTCACAGCCGCGTCCGCCACTAGCGCCAAGAAGCTTACTCCGCAGAGTTCGCCGTTTGATGTGCTCGATCAGGATGCGGCAAAGCGCGCGGCTGACGCACAAGCGGCGCAAAACGGCGGCACCGCCGACACGCGTCTGGCGAAATTTCTGCAGGGTAAGCTGGTAAGCGTGGACTGTTCAAAAGCGCCTGGCGCTGTGATGACCGTGGTGGCAAGCGGAGTGGTTTTGAAACTGCGCACCGCCGACTACAAATCTCTGTTGCTCATCGGCGCCGACCAGTTTTCTTGCGGCTGGACCAATCGCAATGTCTCGGTAAATTACAAGACCGGCGGCCTGTCGGACGGAGACTTGGTGTCGGTAGAACTGCGGTGATGAATCGGGTTAAGCCGCACCCGCCCCGACTAGTCCGGCGAAAATCAGAAAAGCCCGATCTCAACCCGGAGAGCGGTTGAGATCGGGCTGGTAGTTGCCCGGATTTAGCGGGCCAGTTGCAACTAGTCAGTGGTGCCTGTCCCGATCACGCCAAACGACAACGCCTGGCAACCGGTGGAGGAAACCTCGCATAAATTGGCATAGTCAAAGCCGAAATATGCGGAGTTGAAGAATCCCTGGCCTGCGGGCTCGAGCGGGCCGTAGCGATTCAACCCGAAGGTGTCATCCCAGAAATACTGTGCGATGGAGCAGCTGCCATTGCCGGAATTCGTGCACTGCGGAGTAATGTTCACCCAGTAGGTGCCCGAGGACAGAACTGTCTGTGTAATCCTGACCTTAAGCGTGTACTCGGTGAAACCGAAGGGCAAGCGGCCAGTCGGTATAAAGCTGGTGCCGGTGGTGGTGGAGGTGCCGGACGCGACCGTGGTCCCGGCGTTGCCTTCGCTGACACCGCTGGCAATCGTCCAGCTCGATGGAGTCGGATCAAGTCCGTTGTAGCCATCTGTGATGGTGTTGATGAAAAGGCCGTCCACAGTCCAGGTCTGGCCGGCGGGAACCGTAAAGGCTCCCCAGACGGTGGTGTCAGGGACGAGCAGCGTGTTCTCGTTCGCGAAACCATTGTCGGCTGGCGAATTCGGATTCGTGTCGCCACCGTAGAACAAGCAAACTGGAACGCAGTACGGCGGTGGTGTCAGCGACGGAGGTCCTACCGGGAACTTCCCTCTTAGCGCTCCCTGGCTTTTCACCAATGTGGGTACGCCGGTCTTCCTTTTCTGGTTCTGGGCCAATCCAGATACTGTTAACAGCGATACTACCAGTGCGACAGCGCAAAACGTTTTTTTCACTGTGTTCCTCCTGATTTTTTTAACTGAAGTTGCGTTTGAAAGAGTGGTGGTTCGGCAGAATGTGTTTCGCGACTTCTTCGGGAGGACGCAAAACACATGGAGCCGAATCCTAACGCGAACGCAGAAGAAGTCAAGCGAAATCGCGCGCTGGGCGCGGGAATTCGAAATATTTAGGCCCGGCGCAGCAAAAATGTGCAAGATCCTTCACACTTTTCGAGGTCAAGTCCTTCCCCTTCGCACAACCCTTTGAACTATCGATCCTCAGAGGTGGCCGATCGCATAATTGCTTCCCGGAATCGCCGCATCGTTTCTCCCCCGTTTCGGCCTGGCAAGGCGCGGGTTCTTTCCCCGGCTCTGGGTTGCAAAAAATGTCATGAGGCGGAGGCCGCATCTGCGAGCATAGGAACAGGCTGACCCGCGCTCATCAACCCAAACCATCCAGCTCCGTGGAAGTTCGGCGCGGCGTCAAGCGTTTGCAATGATTCGAAAACCCGCGAAGCCACCGCGGAGCGGCAGTAGCCCTATTCCCGGCTTGCTTCGCCTTCGACAGTCTCCATGATCCAGTTGCGGATCATCCCCTTCACGTTCTCCCGCACCTCATGGATGTTCACCCTTTCGGCCACCGGAGGCCGCGGCTTCCTGACGTCGGCGGAATCTTTCACGGATTCTGCCACGGGCGGGCCATCCTTTACTACGTCCTTTGCCGCTTTCGGCGAAGCCGGCTGCGCTGTGGTTGCCAACGTCACCGGTTCTGCTTCCGGATCTTTTTCTTCCGCTTCCGCCTCTTCGTCTTCTTCCTCCTCCTCGTCGAAGTCCTCTTCCACCCACTGCGGGCCGTCCATGCGGGTCCAGCGCACCGTATCGCGGTCGATAACGACATCCGTCGGATCGACCCGGTCCCGCTCCATATTCCGCAGGTTGACGCTGGCGGTTTGCAGGCCGTAGAGCATCAGCCCCGCCGTCTTGTGATCCATGCGGCCCCAGGCGAGCTGCTCCAATACCT
>JBAVAV010000158.1:0-9957 GCA_049585895.1 Candidatus Sulfotelmatobacter sp.
TCTTTGCCCTCGATTTGTTCTGGCGACATGTACTGGATAGTGCCCACGATGCTGCCCGCTGTGGTGAGTGGGCTTAGCGGGCTGGGCCCACTCAATGTGGGCGCTGCGGTGAACGAAGGAGCTGCTCCCGACCCTGAAACCGCAGTCTGCATTCCCAAGGGCTTGGCCAGGCCAAAGTCCATTAGCTTCGCGCTGCCTTGGGTCAGCATAATGTTCCCGGGCTTTAGGTCGCGGTGTACGATGCCATGACGATGTGCGACCGCAAGCGCCTCCGCGACTGCGATACCGATTTTAAGGACTTCGCTCAGCGGCATCGCGCCCTTGCGCAGCCGGTCGGCCAGAGTCTCCCCTTCCAGAAACTCCATCACCCGATAGTCGCTGCCGTCCTGCGAGCCGATGTCATAGAGTTGGCAGATGTGCGGATGGTTCAGAGAAGAAATAGCCCGCGCTTCGCGCTCCATGCGCTGTTTCAGTTCCGGCGAAGACGAAAGACGAGAAGCGAGAACTTTGATCGCGATCGTTCGATCCAAGCGTGTGTCCACAGCACGGTAAACTTCTCCCATGCCGCCAGCGCCCAGCGGGGACTGGATTTCATAAGGACCGAATTTCGTGCCGGAAGTTAGGGCCATGCGTACGCGAAATTATAGTCTGAATGTTGCACTTGGCATCGAGAATGCGATCCACTGTGCCCGCAGCGAACAGACTCCCTATTCACCCTTTCTTCCGCTTAACCACGTACTCGGCTGGAAGTTCGTCTCCCGCCATCGGCGCATTCCCCTTCCCCACTCGCTTCAGAATGCGGGCAATCTTGCGTGGATTCGCGCGCCTCGCCCTTGCGGCAAAGTACTCCTGCGTCCGCAGGGCGGAAACCTTTTCCGCCACCGCCACGTTGATGAGCTGATTCAGAGCCACCCCTTCAGACTCGGCGAGCTTGCGCGCTTCATCGAGTAAAGATGGCTGCAGCCGTAATGCAAAATTGCTTCGTCTCACGACAGGTCTCCTCAAAGTTCGAGTGTTAGTCCGTTTCACGCGCTAGCAACCGCAGAAACTCTTCCGGCCGAATGACCAGGCAACCGAGCTGGGCCGCTGCCGGATTGAAATCTCGTTCGTTAAAAGTCACGATGGCACGTGCCCGGCCGTTTACGGCAGTTTCCAGAACCATATCGTCATTCGGGTCCGGCAACGCAGGGCGCCAGCGAAATGCCAGCTTCACGTGTCTTCCCACGGCAGCCAGACCATCCAGCACGTCCCCGACGTCTTCTGCGCTTGCCCCTGACGCCGACAGATGCTCAGGGCGCGTCAGAACCGCCTCATACTCCAACATCAGCGGCACCGAGAGCAGCAATCCAAACCCCTGGGCCAGAGCTTCTTCCAGTATCCGGCGGGAAGCGCCCGAACCGCTCCGGAAAGCCGCGACCAGCACGTCGGTATCGAGCACGTACGCCCGCACGTCGATATGCTATCGCCCGCAATATCACCGGTCAAGGGGACTGGCCCAGTTAGTGAAAAGTTAACTAGTTCCGTTTTGGAAGGTCGGCACGCTATGACGACCGCAGCGGACGGCCCTAAACTTTTCTCCATGACTCTGTGACTCCGTGGTGAGAAGGCCTTGCGCCCGGTCAACGCGACTGCAAGATTGCATCGGTGACGCGCGCCGCTTCCACGGCGGCTTTCACATCATGCGTTCGGAGAATGTGCGCGCCTTTCAGAATCAGGGCGGTATGCGTCGCGAGAGTTCCGTAAAGACGATCCTGGGGCACGGCGTCTTTCCCATCGCGGGCCAGCGTGCGGCCGAGAAACGATTTTCGCGAAGTGCCCGCCAGCAGCGGCAGCCCGATGGACTGCAGGTCGTCGAAACGGGCCAGCAAAGGATAGTTCTGCTCGAAGCTCTTGCCGAACCCGAAGCCGGGATCGATCGCGATGCGCTCCCGCCGCACTCCGGCCAGCATGGCCGCTTCCGCCCACTCCTTGAGTTCGCGTTTCACGGTGAGCACAATGTCGCCGGGCGGAGGCAGCGTGCGCCACTCCTCCGGGCGGCCCCGCATGTGCATGAGAACGACTCCGCATTTCAGTTCCGCCGCGGCCTTCGCCATCTGACGATCCCAGCGAAACGCGCTGACGTCGTTGATGATCTCGGCTCCCGCAATGACGGCACCGCGAGCTACCGCGGCTTTGTAAGTATCGACGGAAAGTACGGCATCCAGGCGCAGCTTCTTAAGCTGCGTGATAACGGGCAGCACTCGACCCAGTTCTTCTTCGGCGCTGACGGTGACTGTTGGAGCGGGTGAAGTTGCGGTGTTCTTTGCTGCGAGGGCCGGATCCGAAATTGCAGCCGCCACTTTCGCGCCGGGCCGCGTGGACTCGCCGCCGATGTCAAGGATGTCGGCGCCTTCATCGAGCAACTGCAACGCGTGTTCGACGGCCTTGTCGCAATCAAGGTATGCGCCGCCGTCGGAGAATGAATCAGGCGTGACATTCACGATCCCCATGATCAGCGTGCGCTTGCCCAGTTCCAGCGTGCGCGAACGAAGGCTCCATTGAAAAACAGCTCGCATCGCGCATGATTCTAAATGAAAGGAAGCGCCGGCTGAGATGGATTGAGAAGCGGGGATCTCGCAATCATGCCTTGCACTATCATTGGTGGAGGCGCGGTTTTCGGGAATGTGGGAGACTGCGTGCAGACGAGATGTTGACGATGGTTAGGAGCAGTCGAATGCAATTAGGAAGCTCGGCGCAGTCATATGAATAGAGCGCTGCTGGCCGCGTTCTTTTGTCTTGGCATCCTCGCTGCGTTCTCTGCCTGTGATGTCGAGCGCCGCAAGTCGAATGCGGAACTTGGACTCAACCCGCAGCAGGCCGCCGGACGCAGGGTCTACGACGACAACTGCGGCCGCTGTCACGAACCCTTTTCCAGCAAAGGAAAGAAAGGCCCAGGACTGAAGGGAGTTTTCCAGCAGAAATATTTGTCCATCAGCGGGCTGCCCGCCAACGATGACCGCGTGAGCGACATTATTCGGCTCGGGCGCAAGGAAATGCCGGGTTACAGCCAGAAGCTGAGCCAGCAGGACCTCGAAGACCTGTTAGCCTATATGCACACGCTGTAGGAAGGCTCTCCGCCTGAGACTCATGTGTTTTCAGCCCTGCCGCACGTTTCGTGGGATAATCTCCCGGTGAAAAGCGCTGTGACATCGGAGCTTTTTCGGAAACTGCCTGCGGTCGACGAACTCCTGCGCAGCCCGGCATTCGCTCCGCTTCTGGCGGACTACGGCCAGGCTCCGGTCGCCGACGCCGCGCGCGATACGCTCGCTCGGCTGAGGGAAGAGATTGCTTCGGGATTGTTCAATGATCGGGCCCTGGATCTGGCACTCTCCGGGGTTGCGGATGCGGTAGAACAGCAACTCCGGCGCGCGCTGCGCTACTCGCTGCAAACGGTGATCAACGCCACAGGCGTCATTTTGCACACCAATCTGGGACGCGCCACGCTGGCTGAGGCTGCGATCGACCATATTCGCGAAACTGCTACCACGTATTCGAACCTGGAGTTCGACCTGAATGCGGGGGAACGAGGAAAGCGGGACGTTCACGTGGACCGGCTGTTTCGCAAGCTGCTGAGTGACGATGCGCTGGGGGCAGGAACTCCGCAGGCAGAGACGGCAACCATCGTCGTTAACAACAACGCCGCCGCGGTTTTGCTGGCGCTGAACACTGTGGCCGAAGATGGAGAAGTGATCGTCTCGCGTGGCGAGCTGGTGGAGATCGGCGGCTCGTTCCGCATTCCCGACGTGATGACCAAGTCGGGCGCAATTCTGCGCGAGGTGGGCACAACCAACCGCACGCGCATCGCCGACTACGAGCGGGCCATCAACGAGCGAACGCGGCTGCTGTTGCGTGTGCACCGCTCGAACTTCGAGATCACCGGCTTCACGGAGCAGACGGCTACGGCGGAACTGGTCGCACTGGCACGTAAGAGTGGATTGCCGCTTATGGAAGACTTGGGCAGCGGCGCGCTGCTCGATCTGCGCTCCATCGGAATCGGCGGCGAGCCCGGCGTGCTCGACAGCCTGCGCGGCGGCGTGGATATTGTGACTTACAGTGGCGACAAGTTGCTGGGAGGTCCGCAGGCAGGCCTGATCAGCGGACGCTCTGATTTAGTCGGACGCATGCGCTCGAATTCGTTGTTTCGCGCACTGCGCGTAGACAAACTCACCTATGCGGCGCTGGAAGCGACTCTTCTCGTATATGTGCGGCGCAATCACGATGCGATTCCCGTTTTACGCATGATGCGGCTTTCTAAAGAGGAGATTGGCAGACGGGCGGAAACCATCGCCACGAAACTGACTTCGCCAAAGTTAAGGGTTGAGATCGTGGATGGGGAATCGGTGATCGGCGGCGGCGCAGCACCTTCTTCAGTGTTGCCCACGCGGCTGCTGGCCGTGACTTGCGAAGATATTAGTGCGGACGAGCTTTCTACGCGGCTGCGCGGCTACGATCCGCCGATCATTGCGCGGGTCGAAGATGGACGGGTGCTGATTGATCTCCGTACTGTTTTTCCGGGACAGGATGAGTGCGTTACAAACGCACTGCTGCGAATCCCCGGTTAGCCGGCTGGCATCGAAAGTTCGTTGCCTTCCCTCTTCACCATTGGCCATTCCACGCGCACGCTCGATGAACTGGTCGAGGCGCTCAAGGCTCATCAGATTCAAACTGTGGTCGACATTCGCGCCTTCCCCATGTCGCGGCGCCTGCCGCAGTTCAATCGCGAATCGCTGGAGAAGAGTTTGCCCGCGGCCGGAATGCGGTACGTCTGGATGAAAGCGCTCGGCGGTTATCGCAAGAAGACTCTTGAGGAATCGCCGAATGTTGCCTTGCGCAATGCGAGCTTTCGGAATTATGCCGATTACATGCTGACGGCGGAGTTCGAGAGCGCAATGGCCGAACTGATTGCACTGGCGCAAGAGTCGCGGACTGCTTACATGTGCGCTGAGCGGGTATATTTCCGCTGTCATCGCATGCTGGTTTCGGATTGGCTGGTCGCGCATGAACACGAAGTCTGGCACATTGATGATGCCGGTCCGGCTAAGCCGCATCGTCTAATGGCCGAAGCCCGAGTCATCGACGGGCGGTTGATTTACCGGGGCGACAGACTCCTGTAGATTTGCCTGCGTCCGATTTATGGATCGGCAATCGAGTATTCCCATGATCGTTGGCAGCGGTATCGACATTGCGGAGGTTCCACGAATCCGGGCGACTCTGGCGCGCTTCGGGGACCGCTTTTTGCAGCGAATCTTTACCGCCGGGGAAATCCGCTATTGTGACTCCAAGGCCAACCGGATGGAGCGCTACGCCGCGCGCTTCGCCGCAAAAGAGGCTGCGATGAAGGCATTGGGTACGGGTTGGAGCCGCGGCGTGCGCTGGCGAGACTGTGAAGTCGTTCGCATGCCCGGCGGACGGCCGACCATGACGTTTCATGGGCGGGCCGCCGAGTTCGCGGCCAAGCTGGGAGTGAAGAACACGGCGCTGTCGCTTTCGCACACGACCGAGCAGGCCATCGCGCAGGTAATTCTCGAGAACTAGAGTGGCGATCAGGGGCCGCCGCTCCTCACCCTTCTGCTAGACTTGTCCATCCGATCCTCTCTAATGCCCGCGACCATTCAGGCCCCTGCGCCGGCGTCTCCGTCCCTTGAAGTTCCTGAACGAATTCTTCTCGCTGGTCTGGGACTGACGAGCTTCGCCGCGTTGTTGCTGGAGTTGGCGCTGACACGGCTGTTCTCGGTGGTGCTGTTCTACCACTTCGCATTTCTCGCAATTTCGATTGCCCTCCTTGGCCTGGGCGCTGGCGGGGTCTTCGCCTATCTGCTGAAAAAGCGTCTCGCCAGGATCGACACGCGCACGCTCGCGGCGCGGCTGTGCATCTATAGTTCGATCCTGCTGCTCATTGTTCTGGAGGTTGTTCTGCATGTGCCCGTGACGCTCACGGTTACGGGAAAGAATTTTCTGCACTTGACCGCCCTATACCTTGTATCGGCGCTCCCATTTTTCTTAACCGGAGTGCAGTTCTCAATAATATTTGCGCGCGAGACACGGCGCATTCCCCGTCTCTATGGAGCCGATCTCTGCGGCGGGGCGCTGGCCTGTCTCGCGGTTGTGCCGCTTCTCAACTGGCTGGGTGGGCCGAATACAGTTCTTGCCGCCAGCGTTGCGCTGGCGGCGGCAGCCATGGTCTGGTCGACTTCGCAGACCGCGCGGAGAGTGGCGTTCGCCCTGCTTGCGGGATTTCTGATCCTCATAGCCGCCAACCTCAACGGCCGGCTGATCGATGTGGTCTATGCCAAGGGAGTGTTCCGCGACCCGGCCTGGGTGGAGTTTGCCCGTTGGAATGCTCTCTCCCGGGTGGAGGTGGATCGCTGGGCGGCGGCGAAAGGGATCGTTATCGACGCCGACGCCTCGACCTACATCATGAATGCCGACCCGGAGCACTGGCACGGTACCGAGTTGGAGCGCATTCTTATGTCCGCACCTCCGGCCCTGGCGAACATTCTGCGGCCTCGCGGCGAGTTTGCCATCATCGGGCCGGGAGGCGGCGTTGACGTACTGCGTGCCCTGGGCAATGGCAGCCCCAGCGTAACTGGCATTGAGATCAATCCCATTATCGCCACCACAATTATGCGGGGGCGCTACGCCACCTATTCCAAACATCTTTATCAGCGTCCCGATGTGCACATTCGGGTGACCGACGGCCGGTCTTACCTGCGTTCGACTCCGGAGCAGTTTGATGTTGTGCAGATGACCCTGGTGGATACCTGGGCCTCGACGGCTGCCGGCGCCTTTGCCTTAAGCGAAAACAACCTCTACACGGTTGAGGCTTTTCGCGAGTATTTCGAGCACCTGAAGCCGGACGGCATGATCGCCATCACCCGCTGGGAGTTCCATGAGCCGCGGGAAGCGTTGCGGGTGGTTGCGGTGGCGATGGACGCGCTTCACCGCCTGGGTATCGCTAGTCCGGCGCGTCATTTTATCGTAGCTTCCCAGGGCGCTCTCAATGCAGACGGGATCCCGGTCGTGGTGCTCGCCAAGAAGACACCTTTCACGATTGACGAAGAGACCGCAGTAAAGGCGCACTTCGACCGGTACGGTAACCTCCACCCGCTCTATCTCCCTTCGGATCCCGGTCGCAATCCATTTGCCGATCTGATCGCTGGCAACGATCCGTTTGCTTTCGCGCGGTCGTACGCTTACAACGTAGCGCCGGTCAACGACAATTCGCCGTTCTTCTTTTTTACTCTTAGGCCGGGTCAAGTCCTCGGAAACAGCCTGCAGCAGGGAGTCGATTGGAAGGTAAACATCGGTGTGCTGGTTCTAATTCTGGTGCTGGTGATTTCTCTCGTGGCAGTCCTGGCATTCCTGATTCTGCCGCTGGCGTTACAGACCGGCGGGGTTCGCCAGTCGCCGCTATCGCTGCTCTATTTTGTGGCCGTGGGACTAGGCTACATTCTGGTGGAGATCGCTTTCATTCAACGCTTCGTGCTTTTCCTGGGACATCCCACCTACGCTTTGACCGTCGTCATTTTCCTGCTGATGCTTTCCAGTGGCGCGGGCAGCCTGTTTTCCCGCCGCTGGTTGCCTCGCACCGAATTGGCCTGGATGCCGATCACGCTCGTGATCGTCACACTTCTGGTGGACGTATGTTTCCTCCCCCCGCGGCTGGCTGCTTGGGTGGGTTTCGGATTTAGCGGCCGGCTGCTGATCAGCGGCGCGCTGTTGATCCCTCTAGGTTTTCTGATGGGGATGCCTTTCCCAACCGGGTTGCGTGCGGTTGCAGGCCTTCCTGCTCCAGAGTTTCCTGGTGGGCAGGCACCTGCAGACAACGCAATCGAATGGGCATGGGCCATGAATGCTGCGGCCAGCGTGCTTGGGTCGGTGCTTGCGATGGTAATTGCCATCCAGTTCGGGCTGACGGCAACGTTGGCCTGTGGGGCAGCCGCGTATCTGCTGGCCCTGGTGCTTACGCGTTCCCTTCGTCCACGACCTGCTTAAGGTTGGGCCGCGTTTTGTTATTATGCAGCGAGGGGCGCGCACGGGGTCGGTCGCGAGCGACGCTTGAAACAAATAAGCCAGCGGTCTGAGGAAATCCTTTGCCGAGCCAGAAGCAGCTGAAATGGTCGCAACTGCGGGTTGGCCTGACTGTGATTTTCGCCAGCCTGGCGCTCGCCCTGCTTTTGTTCCTCATGTCAGGCACCAGTGGCCTGTTCTCCCGCCGCATCAGACTGAGTTCCTACTTCGACAACGCAAGCGGGCTGCGCGTGGGCGCGCCGGTGCGGCTAAGTGGCGTGGATGTGGGCAACGTGATCAAAATCCGGGTTGTGCCCGACAAAGATAAGCAGTTCACTCCTGTAGAAGTGGTGATGAAGGTCAGCACGAAGTACGGCTTCAATCTGCGGCGCGATTCGATTACATCACTCGACACTGCGGGCGTGCTGGGCGAGACCTATCTCGACATCGACAGTTCGCAAGCCGTGGGCGCTCCGGCGCAGGACGGCGACGTTCTTCCGACTCAGGTTCACCCCGACTTCAATCAGGTGGTACGAGCCAGCCAGAGCACATTGCAGAATATGGACGCGCTGCTTAAGCGCGCCGACCGCATTCTGGCATTCGCCGAAAGCGGCAAGGGATCCATCGGCAAACTGATCTATGACCCAACCCTGTACGATCATCTGGCCTCGACGGTTACAGAGTTCAAGGGTATTGTCGACGATATCGCCAGGGGCCAGGGCAGCCTCGGCCGATTGATTAACAGCAATGACGCCTACGAAAAGTTCGTCGCCACCCTCGACAAAATGAACAAAGTGGTGGATGACCTGCAGGAGGGAAAAGGCACCGCGGGAAAGTTTTTGAAAGATCCTGCTCTTTACGACAATGCCAACGACACGATTTCCAACCTGAAAAAGATCAGCCAGGACATCAACGCGGGCAAGGGAACTCTGGGAAAGCTGGCGAAGGATGAGGATCTGGCCAAGAAACTCGATACTACGATTACCAAGCTTTCAGAGTTGACCAGCGATCTCGAAGCAGGCAAGGGAACCGTTGGGAAGCTGTTGCAGGATGAAACTCTCTACAACAACCTAAACCAGGTGCTGGAACAAAGCCGCGACCTGGTGAAGGCCATCCGGGAGAATCCAAAGAAGTATCTCAGCATTAAGCTGCACATCTTCTAGTTTCGCCGCCTGCTCAGTGCTCGCCGATTCCGAACACCGCGCCCATCAGCAGAATCACGAGAACGCCTAAAGAGATCAGGCCATACTTTCGGTCTTTCTCCCGGAAGAACAAAAAACATGCGACCATCACCCGGACTACAGGCGTGGCCAGCATCAGCAGAACGCCGGCCCGCTCAATATCCAGCGGGATGTGTCCATGAACGAAAAGTCCATCGAGCATTCCCGCCAGCATGATGAAGAAGCAGCCAAACGCGCCTACGCGCAGCACCAGCGCCACAGCGCGATCAAATGCCGGTTCCCGTAACTGGCTCATCCCGCGCCTCCAGAAGCCAGGTGCACCAGCAAGTGGACGGCGAGATAGAGCATGATTGCAACCAGCAGGTAGACCACAAACTTCGTGTGAACGCGCGGCGCCAGTTTCGCGCCCAGCAGCGAACCTATGAATACTCCCACGGCCAGCGGCGCGGCAATCTGCACGAGAATGTCGCCACGCCGGTAGTAGACGATGGCGCTGGCCGCGGCGGTGACGCCGATCATGAAATTCGAGGTCGCCGTGGCCACCATCAATGGCACGTTCATGAAGATATACATGACCGGTACTTTAATCGGGCCACCGCCAATTCCCAGCAGACCCGACAACCCTCCGGCTACCAGCGAAGCTCCGAGGCCGAGCGGGTAGCGTTGCGGTTCATAAGGAGGGATCGTGACTTGGCCGTTTAGTCCCGTGGGGGATTGGTCTTCGTCC
>JBAVAV010000159.1:0-1847 GCA_049585895.1 Candidatus Sulfotelmatobacter sp.
CCCGTACACAGTCGTGCCATAGAGATTGCCTTTGCTGTCGAAGATAAGGCCGGAGTCGGGGGACTGCCCGTCGCTGCCAGCGAAACTATGTAGGACAGCTTCTGTCCAAACGCCGCTTGAGTAAGTCAGTTTGAAAACCGTTCCAGCTTCGTTCGTTCCGCCGCCTCCGGTTGTGCCGTAGAGGTTGCCCGCGCTATCGAAGATCAGCCCAGCTGCGGGACCATCACCATCGCCGCCGCCGTACGTGCCAGTGAAATTATGTAGGACAGTTTCGATCCAGACTCCGTTTGAGGGTGTCAGCTTGAAAACGGTTCCGTATCCAAACGTGCCAGGCGCGCTCGCCGTCGTGCCATAGAGATTGCCAGCGCTGTCGAGGATCAGGCCTCCATAAGGGGCAGCCCCGTTGCTGCCGCCAGTGAAATCGTAGATTACCTTCTCGATGGCTTGCGACCAAGAGAGACTTACTAAGAGGGGAACGAGGGCAATCGCGGCTAAGAGTCTGCTCAATGCGGTGGGAAATCCGATGCATAATTTGCTGGACAAGTGGGAAAACTCCGAGGCGCGAGAGCATACAACCTCCAGGGGTCACAATTTCCTTGCCAGGGCCTGGGGCGGCCTATCGGAAGGCTCACCGCTCAGCCGCGCGGCAGTAATTTTGCTACAGGCTTGCCTTGGCGGTCAAGGCCGGTCTCTGGCCAGCCGGTCGCCAACTCCGGATGTTCGCGCGGCAGCCGCTCCCAGTTGAAGAACTCACGGACGACCATGCGTAAGACCGGATGGCCCGGCCTTCGTCTTCTAGCTGCCGTGCCCTCAACGTTTTGGGCCGTCCAGGCTCTACGCCTTGGGCTTGATGTTTGGTTCATGCGGGAAAAGTTTGATGCGTCATATTTGTTCTTTAAGCTCACCAAGCGATCGTAATTGGGTCCGTAGGCCGCGCGCGCGAACGCATCTCCTTCGACCGAGAGGTAGTCGGTGGCTGGCCCATTCAACATTCTAGCCCGAAGTCTATTCTCTGCCCCGTAAAATCGCGGCCATAACGCGCGGGCTGCGGCGTGCGTGCAGTACGGCAACTACCCACAGGGGCTTTTCGTCCGGCGCATAGGCAATCAGGTATTCACGGACCAGGATGAATCGCAGGGGACGAGCGGTGAGATCCGGCCGTTTATGGCCTTGCTTTGGGAAAGAGACCAGCTTGTCGATGGCGAATAGGATTTCGGCAATTAGTCTGTCGGCGGCGGTGGGGTTGTCCCCGGCAATGAAGTCCCAAATCTCGTCAAGATCAACGACTGCTTCCGCGTGGAAATCGTAGCCCGTCATTTTTTACGGCGGGGGCCACGGCTGGAACTCATCGAAGAACGGCGGGCGGCGCTCTTTTCGCGGAAGTGAGCGACGACTTCATCGCCAGAGACAGGCTTAACTCTGCCGCTCTGCAGGTCGTCATAACGGGTGTTGAGCATCTCACGGGTTTGGGTTAGCTCTTCGAAGTATCCGGCCACGGCGTCCTCAATCAACTCGTCGGGGCCGCGCCCAGTCTCCGTCACCCAACGGTTGATCTTCGCCTGAATCTCCGGATTAGTGACGCGTACATCCATGTCCTCAAGATATGTGAAAGACAGGCCTCGCGGCAATTGGAAAGCCTGGAGTCGGCCGCATGATCTGTTTAACCATTTCTGTCCAGATCGCCGGTGGCGGAAATGCTGGCGATGCGTTGCGCATCGGTCCATTCCCTGGTCAATCCCAACTCGCGAACCCATTTATCTAAATACGGGCGATCCAGGGAGTCGCCTCGCAGTTTCAGAATTCCCGCGGCGTCGTCAATCTGACGTTGGGATGCTCCGAGCTTGGCC
>JBAVAV010000160.1:0-2828 GCA_049585895.1 Candidatus Sulfotelmatobacter sp.
GGAAGGAACTTCGGAGAGACAACAACAACGAAAACAGGACGGGCATCATTGCTTCGGCAGGCTACACGGCAGAACTCGTAAATTCAATGGGATCAAGGCGGACGGAGTTCTTGGTAGGGACAGGGCTAGGTTTCGTTGAAGGCCGAGCCCGTGGATTGAAGTAACATCGGGCCGGAGCAACGAATCGCGAATCAACGGGCTGAAACACCACGCGGAGGAAAGCTCTTACCTGTTTCGTGACGTTTTGACGAACCACAGCCGTTGGGTGATTTCTTCGACACGGGTGACTAACACAATGACTTCCGCCAGCGAAGCCCAAGTGGCCTCAGGACGCAGACCCTCGGTTTCCCCGTAGCGGCGACCATCTCAGGTGACGGGCGTCTGACCCACCGCGAGCGCTGCTACGAGCGGATCGCCGCCGAATCATCGGGCAGGTTACTCCCTAGTAGTTTTTTTTCTACTCCTTTCCTTGCTAGACTCAGAGTCCAAGACCTTCTTTTCACGCAAGAAGTGGGTACGCTCGCTTTCATCGGATGAAAATACCTGTAAACGCGTCGTCTCGCTCAATTTGAACCTATAGGGAATTCCCGGGCGGCAAGGACAAAGTAACCTTTGCCATTCAGGTGCACCCGCAACATTCTCGATGTATGCTCCGCTGCTATAGATCAGTGCGCCTTTTTTTATGAGGTATTGTGTATGGCAGCTGGGACATTCGATATATAGTCGCGTTGTAAGCATGAGCTGAGAGATTACTTGTCCGATGTTACTAAGCGCCGATCTCGATCGATCCTCGAACCCTGCCGCGAATACGTACCATCCCGAGACCACGGCTCACATGACCGCGTACTTTGCGATGTCTTGGCCATCGTCGCTCCAGAGAAAACCGAACAAATTTTGCATTGAGACCCTTCTTCTTCTCTTCTTGCGCAGAATGCCCGAGGTTGACTAAAGACCGGGGGATTCTCCGGATGTGTCACCATCAAACGGCCCAAAGACTTCCCCCGGACTTTCTCGTCGGCGGTCTCCATGTGCCCACTAGCGAGCATCGCCGCCATGATGCCAATCACCCGCTTGCAGCCTCGTCCACGCATATTCCGCTGCCTTATGATGCCGTCAAGCTGTGGAAGGTTTAATTAGAGGCCTGATCTTCCCTCCGGGGAGTTCGACGGATCGGCCGCATGACAATGAAAACCAACTGCGCCCTTGACACTAGAAGCATCCAAGCTCCATCGGGCTGTTTTCTCGTTTTCCCCGAAGGGAGTCTCCTGTAAACGAGGCGGTGACGACTTATTTTCAGGATCATGTGGCTGACTGGAGGATTGCACGCAATCGAGCTTCTTAAGGCGCGCGAAGACTTGAATATGCGCGGTCTGCGCTCTGTCCGCGCCCACCGAATAGCTGAAGTCGGAGCGTATCCGACCAGTGCTTTATCCCCAACCTAACTGCGCAAGAAATCATCAAACGCCACGAAACAGCGACACTGCGGTGGAGAGGCAACAAACGTGAACAGATCAACGAGAGCGGTGTCCCTCGCCAAAACTCGGTCCCGCATGGATTTGACCCCGATGTAACATTGTTACATCCTCACCCATCCTCAAGGCATTTAGGGGAGAGAGGGGAATGTTGCGGTTTGGTAAATTACTGATTCGGAAGGTGCTTCGCGAGCGTGGAGTTTTGACGAGGGACAACCCTCCTATCAATTCCAGAATAGGTCCCCTCTCTGATTTGATCTGAATGGGCTACTTTCTCTAGCAAAACGTGCAGCTTAGAGAAGGATGAGTGCATTCGTGACAGCAAGATATCGCAATTCCGGCCGTTTCTGGCTGTGATAGGGAGCGGCGTTTTGTTTTCGGCTAGCTCAAAAGCCATGAACTTTGACTCATCCGCTCTGCGCCCCATCGAGTGTACTGCTGACAATGTTCCAGATAGTCGGCCTCGTGCCGGGCCTGAACGACGCTTGTCCACAGCCAAGACGGTGCTTCAAGCTTCTTGCTCCGATTCTGTTTCAGGGCGGTGCGCCATGCTTTTTGGGCACCCTTGTACATTTGGGTAGCCCTGGCAGAATTCGCAGAATGCGGAGATGTCACGGCGTATAGTGATCAATCAGAAAAGGGAATTGTATATGTCTGTCTCTCTCGTAGTCCCTGCCGCCCAGTACATCAGAATGTCAACCGAGGCTCAGCAGGTTTCGCCTGTGTGTCAAGCAGCAGCGATTAAACAATATGCTGAGGCGCATGGATTCGAGATTGTGCATAGCTATGAAGACCTCGGCAAAAGCGGCCTGACGCTGAGGCACCGAGAGGGTCTTGCTTGCTTGCTGCGTGACGTGGTGAGGGGAAGCTCACCCTTTCGAGCGGTTCTCGTTTACGACGTGAGCCGATGGGGGCGATTTCAGGACACCGACGAGGCGGCGCACTACGAGTTCCTCTGCAAGAGCTCCGGGATTCAGGTTCATTATTGCGCCGAACCGTTCTCAAATGACGGGACGATGCCCAGCGCGTTAATGAAAGCCCTCAAACGAATCATGGCCGCAGAGTTTAGCAGGGAGTTGTCCGAGAAAATCACGCTTGCGATGACCCGTATGGTCAGAGATGGGTTGTGGCCAGGGGCAATGCCTGGGTACGGTCTCAGGAGAATGTTGGTATCCAAAGAGCGAACTCCTAAGCAACAAATGATATTTGGAGAAAGAAAGGCTATCAGGACGGACCGCACGGTTATCGTTCCCGGTCCTCCCGAAGAAACCAAGGTTGTTAAGGAGATCTTCCGTCTTTACACCCAGGAAAAGAAGAGTTTTCCCTGGATCGCTCGAAAGTTAAATAGTCTCGGCG
>JBAVAV010000161.1:0-10728 GCA_049585895.1 Candidatus Sulfotelmatobacter sp.
GGCTATGCCCAGCGGCTTGCATCGCAGTTACGGCGCGCATCACCTGCACTTTATCACCTGCTCGTGCTACCGGCGATTGCCTTTGCTTAGTTCGGCGCGGAGCCGGAACCAGTTCCTCTCGATTCTGGAACAGACGCGCCGACGTTACCGGTTCGTGGTGGTCGGCTATGTCGTAATGCCGGAACACATCCACCTGCTCTTGACGGAACCAGAAGTCGGAACTCTCTCTACGGTGATGCAAGTGCTAAAGCAGCGCACGGCCCGTGCTTTGTTACCCAAGCGCAAACGGAGGAACCCGCGGCAGCGCAATCTGTTTGGAGAGGAACTGCAACGCAGAGCGTTCTGGCAGGCGCGCTTCTACGACTTCAACGTATGGACGACGAAGAAGCGGGTGGAGAAGCTCCGGTACATGCATCGGAATCCGGTGAAACGGGGACTGGTGGAATTGCCCGAGCAATGGCGCTGGAGCAGTTATCGTTTCTACCTTTTCGACGAGGCCGGCCCGGTAAGGGTGAACGAGGGATGGACGAAGATTTCGTTTCGGGATCGGGCGGCGTAGCTTCGCCGTTGCAGGCGCTCGTGGTACCCGCCCTTCGCAAAGAACGCGAAGGACGGGGCACCCAATGTCTTGGTGATGTTAGCGAGACTCAAAGCCTGGGCCACCCGTCGTATCAGGATCCCTCTTCAGGTGTCAGATATTCCGCGCTGTTCGTGGGCCAAGACCCTATAGTAAATGAAAACATGTATGCGCCTAATGTTACAGTGCTATCCAATGCCCAGCTTGGCTCCAACGCGGCAATTTGGTTGAACGGGTGCGACGGCGGCTCAGATGCGCCGGGAGGGTCTTCGATAGCTCAACTGATCTCGAATCAACTCAACCGAGGAGTTTACGCATACAACGTTGGCGTATATTTCAGTTCTTACACTATCGCTAACGACCCGTACGTGAGGGGAGACGGACGAAAAGCGCCGGCTGACCTTCCGGTTTATGCCGTACCTGAAGGTGCACCTCACCAGAAGCCTAATTACATTCCATTCACGCCATACGTGCCTCACTGATGTCGAAAGGGAATATGAAATCGTCCCGCTTGATCCTCGCCGTCATTGTTCCGATAGTAATTGGGTCGCCTGCAAAAACGTCAACTGCTTCTCCGAAAGAAATCGTGGAGCAGTTTGTCAAAATGGATGTGGAGGGCGAGCGGCTTACGCCGGAAGGATGGCGTACTGCCGATGCGCTTTTCGCCAAGCATAGCGAGCCATTTCAGCCGCAGACTATCGTCGTTGTTGGTAGGAATTATGCGGTGAGCACCGAGACCGAACAGGGGAATACAAACGAATTCTATTTTGGCTATGAAGAGGTGGCTCGGGTCAGTACGTCGTCTCTGCGCTTTGCATCAACCAATAGTGGAGTTGAGACCAGAACATTCCTCAAGTACAGTGTCGTCTCGACTCGCATTGATCGGATACAGGGGAATACTAAACACTCTGCGGAGGGTATGCCTTCTGAATGGAAAATTGACGGGGCTCAACCAACAACCACGCATCTCACAGCGAAGGCTGCTATAAGGTTCGTGACCCAAAGGAGAACCAATATGTCTGATCCGGTAATCCAGAAGAACGCTGATCTGTCGATCTCAGGCTTGGGCCTTATCAGTAGAACGATGATTGAGCGGAACTAGCTGCTGCACAACTCGGAACCTATTGAGCATTTGGTTTCAACTCCAATTAATGCACCGACTTGGCAAGCGCAGATGGCTCCATAATTGGCACCAGCGTTCCTGATGCCTCGGGCGGGATGATTGTAACCAGCTGTGCGTCAAGGCTGGCCGGCCCGTCCTTTCCTGCCGACACCATACTAACGGAGGCTGCCCCGCGCCCCACACATATCAGACCGCGCACCAAAAAACGAGCCCGCCAGCCGCCGGAAAGGGTCCGCTGGCCGACGGGCTCAGTCCTGCAACTGATGGGGCTGCGTCGTGACCCCATCAGACTCCCCCAACTTCAACTAGTCACCCGTACCGCACTTGCAGATGCCGTGACCGCTGCCGTCGAGTTGAACGGCAGAGCACTCCAGATTCAGACGGGTTACTTCGGCACTGCTGAGAGTGGCATCTTGCGATGCAGTCTCAGTTACGGCGAAGTTGCCATTCTGAATGTGCGTGGTCCAGGCACGAATCGCGGGTGTGGGGACCAGTTTTGAGGCTTTGGTTCCCGTGGTGGAGACGATCTTGATCAGCCCGGTCTTCAGGGTGACCCCGGTCAGCGGATTGCTGGTCAGGTCCGAATTGACCGAGAGCGTGCGCAGGCCATCCGGAGTGAGCAAGCACTCGCAGCATTCCGTGAGCTCCTGCTGCGGATCGAACACGTAAATGGCAGCGTAAATATTGCCGCCGCTCGTGCCCGGGTTGGTCATACGCAGCGTCCCATCCGGGGCGCCCGCCGAGTTTGCGTTTGCGAAGTAATCCACCTTCAGCGTATCCGCTGGGGGTGGAGCCGTTGACGCCCACCCGGTACCGACGCAGAGGGTGAGAGCCAACAGGGAGATTACAAGCGAAGTGGTTCTACTCATTTATGATCCTCCTTAGAATTGGGGGAGTAAGGCAGCCGGCGGGCGTGCTGCGAGCCACAGTTTCCCGCGAGTACCCCCCGGCACTCGCCCGGATCTGTGCTACGCTTTCACTCTGGGCTTGCGTTCACGCTCCGCATCGGCCACCCTGAGGGGAGCCATCTTCCTCGATGTCGGCGTGAAATGTCTTGGACGTCAGTGTGAAATCTTCTGAAAGACCTCTATGGGCAATGGAATCAAGAGGTTCTATGAGTTCGGGCCATTCCGGCTCGACCCCGCCAGAGAGCTGCTTCTGCGCGACACTGAGCCCATCCCTCTGACTTCCAAGGCTTTCCAGACCCTGCTTGTGCTTGTGGAAAACAGCGAACTGGTGATGTCGAAGGAACAGCTGATGAAGACGCTGTGGCCGAACACGTTCGTGGAGGAGTCGAACCTCACCAAGCACGTTTCCATGGTCCGCAAGGCGCTCGGTCAGACGGCGCAGGACCACGGATACATTGTGACTGTCCCCGGCGTAGGCTATCGCTTCGCGGAAGCCGTCCGCGTCCTTTTCGGGGACGGGGCTCTCGCTTCGACCACACCCGCCGCGGCCTCAGGCCGGAATGTAGCTGAAGCTGCGCCTGCGCGAAGGTTGCAAAAACTTGCGTTCGCCGTGGCGGCGCTGATCGTGGCTGCGGTGATTGCCAGGAGCTACTACCATCGTCCTCGCCCGGCGGAACCGTTGACCGAGAAAGACACCGTGCTGCTGGTGGATTTCGTCAACGGAACGGGCGATACGGTTTTTGACGATACGCTCAAGCAGGCGCTGAGCGTTTCTCTTAGCCAGTCTCCTTTTCTAAACGTTCTTTCGGAAAACAAAGTAGCGGCGACGCTGCGCATGATGGCGCGGCCCGAAGGCAAGGCTCTTACGCCCGATATGGCTCGCGAACTTTGCCAGCGGGCGGGCAGCAGGGCCTACATTGCAGGCTCCATCACAAAGCTCGGCAATCAGTACGTAGTAGGACTGAAGGCCGTGAATTGTGCGAACGGGGATACGCTGGCGCAGGAGCAGGCCTCCGCCGCCGCCAAAGAGAAAGTCCTGGATGCTCTGGGAATCGCGGCGGCCAAACTGCGCACCAAACTGGGTGAGTCGCTGGCCACGGTGCAGAAGTTCGATGTGCCACTCCAGCAGGCCACCACGTCTTCTCTGGAAGCGTTGCGAGCCTACAGTCTGGGACGCAAAGAAGCAGGCGAGCAAGGCCCGCGCGTGGCCTTGCCTTATGATCAGCGCGCCATCCAGCTCGATCCCAGCTTCGCCATGGGCTACTTCGCCGTAGGCTACGACTACTTCATTCTGGGCGAAGTGGGCCGGGCAAGTGAATATTTCACCAAAGCTTTCGATCTGGGCGCGCAGGTGAGCGAGCGGGAAAAGCTGTCCATCGCCGCCGCCTACTATCAAAGCGTCACCGGCGAACTGGACAAGGCAATGCAGACCTACAAGGAGCAGATCGCCAGCTATCCCCGGGACTACCGGGCGCATCTGGATCTGGCCATCGTGTACGGACAGCAGGGGCAGTACGACGATGCGGCAACCGTGGTCCGCCAGGCGGTCCAGCTTGCACCCGATGACGTAGCCTCCTACGGAGTGCTCGGGTACGATCTCATCGCCTCGCAGCGCGTCGATGAGGCGGGGCAGGCCATCCGGAATGCCCAGGCGCGGAAACTGGATGATTTCGTGCTTCGCCAGATTCTCTATGCTCAAGCATTCCTGAAAGATGATTCCTCAGTCATGCAGGAGCAGGCGGCGTGGTTTACCGGGAAAGCTGCGGTGGAAAATTCGGGTCTTTCGCTCGAATCCGATACTGCGGCCTTCGCCGGTCATCTCCGTCGAGCGCGAGAGCTCACCGCGCAAGCGGTAGACTCGGCGGTGCGCAACGAACACAAAGAAAGCGCGGCCATCTGGCAAGCGAATGCAGCCCTGAGGGAAGCCGGCTTTGGAAATCCGGGGGAGTCGCGAAAGCTAGCGGACGAAGCTCTGCAGTTGCTTTCCTCCGGTCAGGCGGTGGAGATTGAGTCTGCACTGGCCCTGGCCATAGCCGGCGATACCGCACGCGCCGCTGCGCTGGCCCAGGATTTGAACCGGCGCTTCCCTCTGAATACGCAGGTGCAGTCGCTCTGGCTGCCCACCATTCAAGCGCAAATAGCGCTGAACGGCGGCGACCCGGCGACCGCTCTCAATTACTTGCACGCGACCGCGTCGATGGACCTGGCGGCAATTCAGTTTCTCACCAATATTTCGTGCTTGTATCCCGTCTATGTGCGGGGCGAGGCGTATTTAGCTGCGGGCAACGGCAGTGCCGCTGCGGCCGAATTTCACAGAATCCTCGACCACAGCGGCATCACCTGGAACTGCTGGACGGGAGCCCTGGCGCGACTCGGGTTGGCGCGTGCTTATGCTTTGGAAGCGGGATCGGGACCCGCAGGAGGTGTCGCGCCCGCCGCTGCCGGATTAAGTCCGGCAGCCGATCCCGCCGCCGTCGCCAAAGCTCGCAACGCTTACCGGGATTTCCTGACGCTCTGGAAGGATGCCGACTCCGACATCCCCGTTCTCAAGCAAGCCAAGGCGGAATTCGCAAAGCTGCAATAGATCTGTTTGGGGAACTATTCGCGGACCACATCGCCCACGCGGATCGTGCCGTGGCTGAGGATTTGCGCGCGCAGGCCGCCGCGATGGCGTAGCCCCTTGATGACGGGGGCGCCGGTAAGCCGCTGCAAGTGATCGCAGGGCTCGCACAGGCGAAGGCCGCGGATTTTCACGCCGCCCACGTGGAACTCGCGTCCCACCAGATGATTCAAGGGCACGCCGCGGGTCACGATGTTGCGCCGGGCATCGCCGGGAGCGAGCGCGATTTCATAGTCGCGCCGCAACGCTTCAATCGCTTCGGACTCAACCAGGGTCAACTCATAATCGGGTTCGGGCTTATAGAAGGTGCCCTGCTTAGTCGCGTACCGGTCGCCCTCCAGACCCACGCCCGGGACGGCTTCCGCTTGCGCCACGGCCTGCATTGGCCCGGCGGCGGCGGAAGCCACATGAATTGACTCGACCGTTCCCGTCCACATTACGCACCTCGCTTGCTCGCCTGCTGCTACGCTTGTCCGCCCACCTGCTTGATACATGCTTCGAGCACGTCGATGGCAACGTCCGCTTCTTCCTTCGTGACCACGAGCGGCGGACAGATCCGGACGGTACTCGGTCCGCACCCCAGGAACAGCACGCCGCGCTCGAACGCCGTCTCGACAATGCGGTCGCGCTCGGCCGCGCCGTATTCCTTGGTCACTTTGTCCTTGACGATCTCGACGCCGATCATCAAGCCGCGTCCGCGCACATCGCCCACCAGTTTGAGTTTCTTAGGCCAGTCCGCCATCCGCTTCATCATGTGGCTGCCCACGCTGGTTGAGTTTTCCATCAGGCGTTCCTTCTCGATCACATCCAGCGTGGCCAGCGCCGCCGCGATGCAGACCGGATTGCCGCCGAAGGTGGAAGCATGCGAGCCTGGTACCCAATCCATAATTTCAGCGCGGGTCATGGTGATGCCCAGGGGCATGCCCGAGGCAATGCCTTTCGCGATGCAGACCATGTCCGGCTGGACGCCCGTATGCTCAACCGCCCACCACTTGCCGGTACGAGCAATGCCACTCTGCACCTCGTCCACCACCAGCAGGATGCCGTGACGATCGCAGATGCGCCGCAGTTCCTGCATGAAGATTGTGGGGGCAACGACGTAGCCGCCTTCGCCTTGAATCGGCTCGACGAAGATGGCTGCGACTTCCTCGGGGGGCAGCGTAGTCTTGAATAGCTTTTCTTCCAGGAACCGGGCGCACCCAAGCGCAAAGCTTTCAGCCTCCTGCGGGCCGCCCGAGCAGCCGCGATAAACGTCGGGATAACGGACGTGGGTCACCCCGGGCACGAACGGAGCGAAGCGGCGATGTTGCTGCGGCTTCGACGCAGTGAGGGAAACCGCGCCCATGGTGCGTCCGTGGAACGCGCCGAAGAACGCAATCACGTTCTGGCGCCTGGTGTGATAGCGCGCCAGCTTCAGCGCGCACTCAATCGCTTCGGCTCCCGAGTTGCCGTAGTAAACGCGATGCGGTCCGGGCATAGGCGCGATCTTCGACAGCCGTTCCGCCAGTTGCACCATGTTCTCGTAATAGAAGTCGGTGCCCGACATGTGGATCAACTCGCCTGCCTGCTTCTGAATCGCTTCGACCACGTGGGGGTGGCAGTGGCCGGTGGAAGTCACGGCGATGCCGGCGGAAAAGTCAAAGAATTCGTTGCCGTCCACGTCGGTAACGACGATGCCGCGTCCGCTCTTCGCGACCAGTGGATACGAGCGCGTATAAGACGGCGAAATGATTTTGTCGTCGCCCGCCAGCACGCGCCGGGCGTTGGGTCCGGGCAGGGCGGTTTTCAGTCTGGGTCCAGTAACAGCGGTTATGGTCTTGGTGGTCATTGGATCCTCCGCAAAGGCAGCAGCTGTGGATTGCCAGTTGCCGGTTGTCAGTAAAAGCAGCCTCGGAACACGCGGCCCCGGTTCGGACGCACGCAGGCCAAGGCGAATCAAGTGGAGGATGTGAGAGTTAGTCGCTACCGAAGAGGCTGGGACGGAGGCGCGAAGGCAGATTGGCCCGATAGCGCCGCGGGCACACAAGGCAGTGCAGCCAGCACTCGGGCAGATGCGAATTGGGACGGTTGCGCAGCATTAGCGTACATAATCCTGTCCGATTATACCCCGGCGAGGCTTCGCAACGATACTCCTTAGTATTACTGGCGCGACATCCAGTTGTAACGAGCCGGGCCTTGGTGTCTCTTATTGCTCTTGTCTTTGTGTCTTTGCGAATCGAGGATGCAGATCTCCGCGGCTGATATGTTTTAGATTCTCCCATTGCCATGCCTGAGACACAGCGCCCAAAACGGTGGACGGTAATCCTTGCCTTCGGGCTCGTCTACCTGTTCTGGGGATCGACCTACCTCGGCATCGACATCGCCGTGCAAACCATTCCTCCGGCGCTCATGTGCGCCACGCGATTTTCAATTGCCGGTGTCGTGATGCTGGCGGTTTGCGCATTGACGGGACGCAAGGTTCTCTATGCACCGCGGCAGATCGCGCTAGCCGCGGTGGTGGGAATATTGCTGCTAATGGGCGGGAACTTGACGCTCTCCTATGCAGAGCTATCGGTTGCTTCGGGATTGGCCGCGCTGATCGTGGCCATCACGCCGCTCTGGTTTCTGGTGCTCGATTCGCTGCTGCTGGGTCACCACCGTATTTCCGGGCGGGGCAAGGCGGGGCTGGCGCTGGGAATTGTGGGGCTGTTCGTCCTGTTCTATCCGGAACTGGTTTCGAAGACTTCTTTAGGCCATCGGGAGTTACGGGCGTCGCTCAGCTTGATTGGGGGATCGTTCAGCTGGGCGCTGGGATCGGTCCTCTCAAAACGCTGGCAATCGGGTATGGACTTATTCAGCGCCACGGCGTGGCAAATGATCGCCGCAGGTCTGGCCAATTTTCTCTTTGCTCTGATGATGGGAGATTTTTCGCATGTCATCTGGAGCGCGCGCGGGGTCGGGGCCGTGATGTATCTGGTAGTGTGCGGCTCCTGGATAGGCTACACGGCTTACATTTGGCTGCTGAAGCACGTTCCAACATCGAAGGTTTCGACCTATGCCTATGTGAATCCGGTGGTGGCAGTGTTTTTGGGATGGCTGATTCTGCATGAGCGAGTGGATGGCTTTATCGCGGCGGGAAGCGCAATCGTTGTGGTCTCCGTGATCCTGGTGACGAGCGCCACGGTCAAGCAAAAAGCGGTCGCAGAGAAACTGCCGGCGGTGGAAGCGGCGGGAGATTAACCCTATCTGGCGGCTTCTTCCTCCTCTTCGGTTTCATTCACCAAATCTACAACGTGGCCGCGGATGGCGAACGTTTGCTTGTTTCCGGCGGCAAGCTCGAACATGACTCTGGCCGGCCCTCGTTGCCATGCAGGCGCCGGACAGGATGAATCTGGAGGAGCATCGTCAGCGACTTCACTTCCGGCCAGCGGTTTCTTCAACACGGGCTTACGGCGCCCGAGTTGAGCGACCATGGCATAGAATTTCTTGCCATCATCGGACACACCGCAATAAGCGGCATAGTCGCGGTACCAACTGGCCGTTGAGTAGAGCAAGTCGAACTCGGGAAGATTTACCTGCGAGACGTGTCCAGTTACACGATCCACGAGCAGCCACCCTCCGCGCTGCCATTGCCAGCGCGGGGCAGAGCCGGATTCTTCGGGAAGACTGTCGTTGACGCGGAAGGCGCGCCGCACGACAAACAGGCGCTCGGTCACTTCGTGCGCCGGGCCGAGCGTATATTCCTTGAGTTTGCCATCGACGAACAGTCCACGAACCTTCAGCGTGACGGGTTTGGCGTCGCCGGTATCCGGCAACCACTGGACGGTAGTCCACTTGCCGAAGGCAATTGCGTGCGGTTTCGCAACAGCCATCGACGCGCCCGCGAGGATGGCCAGCAGCGGAAGCAACACGAGGATTCGCGACCGGGGCAGACGGATCATGGGCCGAGTTAAGCACCAATATCACTTCGCCGGCAAGGTTACCCGTCACACAAGGTGAGCCGGTGATTCTGAAATGGGACTGCGCCTGGTCGCGACAGAGTGGCACGTTAAGTGACCCTCACCCCGCCGCTGGAGTGAACTTGCAGTAAAATGATCTAACAGTCGCATGAGTTTTCCTCTCGATCCCCGTCGTTTTTCACACAGCGATGGCCGGACAACTTCTCCGAAAGAAGAGGCTTCCTACCAGGACACGGCAGAGTTGTGGACCCGGCGCCGCATTCCGCGGATTCTTGTGGTCGATGACCAGCCGAGCATTGCCGGGCTGTTGAGCCAGTTGCTCACCATGCGGGGTTACGAGGTAGCTACTGCTGGGGATGCCGCCGAAGCGGAGGGGGAACTCCGTCGTCAGGCGCCCGACCTTATCCTCTGCGACGTAGTGATGCCGGGAAAATCGGGCTACGAGTTTTGCCGCGAGTGCAAGGAAAATCCCGCCACGCGGCTGATTCCGTTCGTGCTGATCACGGGATTGAGCGACAGCGCCGACAAGCTGCGCGGCATCGAGGCGGGGGCCGACGACTTTCTCAACAAACCGGTCATGGCCGAAGAGCTCTCGGCTCGCGTGAAATCGCTGTTGCGCCTGAAAGAATTTACCGACGAGCTTGAGACGGTGGATTCCGTGCTGTGCACGCTGGGGCTGATCGTCGAAGGCCGCGACCCTTACACCGTAGGCCACTGCGAACGCCTTGCCTTGCATGCCGTGGACTTGGGCCGCTATCTTGGCCTGGACGGGGACTCACTGGTGGCCCTGCGGCGTGGAGGATACCTGCACGACTTGGGGAAAGTTGCCGTGCCCGACGAAATACTCAAGAAGGGCAGTGATCTGGCGCCGCACGAATGGGAGATCATGAAACAGCATCCCATCACCGGCGAGCATATTTGCAAACCTCTGAAGTCGTTGCGGCTGGTGCTGCCGATCATCCGCTACCATCACGAACATTCCGATGGCTCGGGCTATCCGGACAGCTTGCATGCCACCGAGATCCCGCTACTGCCGCGGGTGCTGCAGGTAGTGGATGTCTACGACGCTCTCCGCACCGTACGCCCCTACAAACCTGCGCTCTCCCACGAGCACGCGGCCCAGACTATGCGCGAGGAAGCACGCGCCGGCTTGTGGGAGGTCCAACTGGTGCACGAGTTCTTCAGCATGCTGGAAGAGCGACGCAACGTCGCGTGAGCGGCGCGCTATTGTTCTTTCTCTTGCAGCCGAAAATTAGAGCCGTGTTTGCCTAGAATCTTTTTCGGAGGAATTCAAAAACGCCATAACCGGTAAGCGCGGCTATCGTGGCAATTTCAAAATTGGCAGTAGTAAAAACATCCGCGATTGCCCAAGCTACACCCCTCTTCTGCCCCATGCCGGAGCGCTCAAACTCTCCCATCAAAAGGTTGGAATAAAACAGGAAGATGATAAAACCTACTTCGATTAGCGCTCTCCAAACCTTCTTCTTCATGGCAAATACCGACTCCTCGGTGCAGCTTCTCCGCTGGACGCGCGCTGCTTTTTCCTCTCGTGGGAATACTAG
>JBAVAV010000162.1:0-2707 GCA_049585895.1 Candidatus Sulfotelmatobacter sp.
GGAGTTTCCCAACTCTCCGACAAAGATTCGGTGGCTGCGGGCTTCCTGAGACGCGATAAGCACTTTAACCGCGCCGTACATGGCGAGCACTTCGCCAAGAATCTGTTGCAGGGTTCCCGTAAGCCCCATTTCCACGCGCGCCTTCGACAGCAGACCTGCCACTGCTGCCTTCTCCGCCCTCAAGTGTTTCTGTTGTTCGGCCAGATAGCCCAACAACAATCCCATCACCAGCAGATAAATCGACAACATGAACAAACGCTTGGGCTCGAACTCCTGCAAATTGACGCGCAAGCCGGAGAAGATCCGCCAAGGCAGCGCACCATTCGGCGTGGCCCAAACATGGAGTAGCAGGAAGCTTTCGGCCCACAGCAGCGCCACTTCCGCCGCCGCCGTGCTCAGGGTCTCCCACAGCCCCCAACGGTAGGCCGCTGCGGCCAGGACGAATACGAAAAATAGAAAGAATTGCCCCTCGGCAAATATCGAAATAAAGGCTGGCCAGATGATGTCGGCGACATGCACCAGCAATCGAAACGAGGCCGTTGATTCCCGCCGCCTTCGCAGCAGCATCACGATCAGAAAAGCATTCCCCATGTAAAAGCCGAGCAAGCCGTAGGCCGCCAACGAATAGCCTAGTTGCGTCGGGTCCATGCGAATTGCCACCAGGGCAGAGAAGGCCAGGAACAAGCGCGCGGTGGCCAGCCAGCGCTCGATCCGGCGAATCTCGCTGGGGTCGGTCGGAGCCTGCGGTCTCCTAAAGAAACGGTATTGATCGGCTTGGGAAGGCAAAGGAATCAGAGCTCCGCGGCTGATGGGGCAGCTATGGCAGCGTCTCGCATATTATTGATAAGACAAGGCTGGGAGCAAGCAAAACTTTTACGCGATCCGGTCTGCCGAGGATCAGGATCGGTCCAGACCACCCCGAACGCCCGCTCCGCGCATTACCGCAGTAATCTCAGGCTCCCGGGTTCCCCATCTAGAATGAACAACCAGGAGAGTCTTTGCTTGTCTGCGCGCTCCAAGTTATGGACAGCCGGAACCTTCGCCAGCCTGTTAACGCTGGCGGTGGCTGCGCTTGTGCTGCGCCAATCTTTTCGCCTGACGGCGTTCAGCGATGTGATTCAGTGTCTGCTATTGCTCTCTGGCACTCTCTCTTTCCTGCCGCACGTGTTGAAGTGCCGTGGCCGCGTTCGCCTGTTCTGGGCGCTCATGACCGCTGGATTGGCGATGTGGTTTTCCTACCAGTTGATGTGGACTTACATCGAAGTATGGCAGCGCCAGGACGTGCCCAACCTCTTTGCCGGGGATATGGTCCTGTTTCTTCACATCGTGCCCTTGATGGCCGCCGTGGCGCTTCGGCCGGAAGTGCCGCAGGAAGAATATGCAGCGCGCACAGGCCGCCTCGATTTTGCGCTGCTTAGCTTCTGGTGGGTTTACCTGTATGTGATGATCGTCATCCCGTGGCAATACGTGGTCGCCGACGATCTGGCTTACAGCCGCGCCTTGAATTCCGGATACCTCGTTGAGAAGTTGGCCTTCCTTCTGGGCCTATCCGTTGCCTGGATCGGAAGCAAAGGTGGCTGGAGGACACTTTATGCCGGTCTCTTCGGCGCCAGTCTGACCTATTCTGCCAGTTCCTACGTTGCCAACTGGGCCATTACCCGGAACCTGTACTACAGCGGAAGTCTCTATGACATACCGCTGGCTGTTTCCATGGCCTTGATTACAGTCATCGGTGTCTGGACACCTGATTGTGAGCCGCAAGCCGACCGCGGGCGAACCTCCACCACGCACGGAGTTTGGCTGGCCCGGTTGGGCATGCTGGCAGTCTTTTCACTTCCGGCTTTCGCGGCTTGGACCTTGCTTGACGTCGCACTGCCCGCGCGTGTGCGCTCGTTCCGCCTGGTCTTGACGCTGGCCGCCGCCTTGTTGATGGGCATCATGGTCTTCACCCGTCAGCATCGGCTCGACCTGGAATTGATACACCTGCTGAACCGCTCGCGGGACTCATTCGCTAACCTCAAGCGTTTGCAGGCGCAGCTCACGGAGTCTGAAAAACTGGCCTCGATTGGACAGCTCGTGGGCGGAGCCGCGCACGAACTGAATAACCCGATTACCGCCATGCTGGGTTATTCCGATCTTCTCCTCAGGACTACTCTGAGCCCCCAACAACACGAGTTGGCAGCGAAAATCGGCCATCAAGTGCGGCGCACCAAATCGTTGGTCGCCAGCCTGCTCGGTTTTGCCGCCCGGGGACCTGCCGCCAAGGCTCTTGTAGATCTCAACATGCTCATGCGGACTGGAATTCAGCTCTCCCAGCCTGAGTGGCAAACCCTTAATGTCAAAGTGCAGATTGATCTGCAGCCTGATCTTCCGCCCGTCCTCGGCGACTCCAACCAACTGCTGCAGCTGTGCGCCCAGATGATCAACCATGCCATGAACGGGGATGAGTTGAGCAATGGTGGCTTACTTACTGTTTCGACTCAACATCAAGATGGCGTGGTCAGCGTCAAAATCTGCGGCGCTGGCGTTGGAGATGACATTGGGACGGGTGACGCTTCGGATTCACAGCTCAATGCTGCCAACTGCGATTCTGGGCAGCAGCTTGTCGGAATGACATTAACCGCTTGTCAGGGAATTGTGAAGGAACATTGCGGGCGGATTCTTTTCCGGAAGCAAGAAAATGGTGGAACCATGATAAACATCGAAC
>JBAVAV010000163.1:0-4214 GCA_049585895.1 Candidatus Sulfotelmatobacter sp.
GCCGGCCAGCGCCGCGCGGTAGCTGTGATCCATGGGCGCGGTATAGACGCCGTCCTGATTGTGGCGAGACTGGGCTGGGCCGGTGCGCGGTCCACGCTGATTGCTGGGACGGCGTCCGCGCCGCCTCCGGTTTCTGCCCCCTCCGTTGGAGGGTCTTCCTGGTCCTGCGTTCATAGTCCTCTCAGTTGCTGCGACCTGTTTTAGATGCTTCCCGGGATTAACGCTTCGTCATCCAGTTATGATCTGTTCGCGCTCTTCCATCCAGCTGTGTCCGAAGCTTGCGTATCAACGTCGATGCCGGGAACACGTTTCGTTCAATCCGTTCCACGGCAGGTACGGGGGGCATGCCCGCTTGGCCACGCGCGAAATTGGCGATTAGGCTGGAACGCACTGGCACACAAATGCTAACTGGTGAAGCAAGCTTGTACTTTGGCAAACGAAACTCTAATTCTGCGAATCGTATCGGTTTTCCGTTTAATCGGATCCGTCGCGCCGCCGGGACAGGCTAGCGCGGAAGGCCTGCGCGGGAACGAGGCCAAATGAGAACACACCTATCCTACTCGCCGGACCGCCAGCGCGCAAGGGGCAAAGCAAGGGATTTTGCACAGGAGTACATGACTTCGCGGGCTTTAGTTTCAGGGTTTCGGTGGCAGCAGCACCTGCGCGTACGTAATTAGCCCTCGGCAGTTAGCAATTGGCACTTGGCTGGCATCGACCCAGCCGAAGGGCAGAGCGGCGTTTAGCCGAGTCCTAAGCGCTAAATGCCAAGTGCTAAATGCCAAGTGCTAGCTGCTAACTGGGTGCTCCGAGCAACGTTCCGCCGTCGTCACTTCGCATCCTGCACTTGTTCCCGCTTTTCGTCGTAGGTGCCGAACTTCTTAGCCACTGGCTTCAGCGTGGGATAGAACTGCACGAAAGTGTGCTCAACGGCAGCGTGCGCGTCGTGGCAGGAATAGCATCCATTGCCTTTGGGCATGGCCTCGGCTGTCTTGTCATCGGACCCGAAACCGTAGTAGGCCCATTTCTCCGGGTTGTGCGCCGAATCTTTGGTTTCAACGGCCAGCCCCATGAGGTCGGTCTGAAAGTGGCCGGTTTTGTTGATGGAGCCTTTACTCTGCGCCTCGCGCTCGTCGATCACGAACATAGTCTGCTCGGGCCACTTGCCGGACTCCATAAACTGCCGGTAGGCCCAGCGCTGCACGAAGACATTAGTAAACATTTCATGGCTGCCGGGAGCGGGGCTATAGTTCATGCCATAGCCGGCGGAGAGAAATTCCCAGTCGCGGTAGTCGGTGGGACGGAGAAGATTCCCCTTCGCATCGTATTGCGGCTTGGGCGAGCTATCTTCTGACGAAGCGGCCAGCAACGCGAAACACAACGTAAAAATCGCGGCAATACCAAGAAAGAGCTTCACGGCAGCCTCCAGCTCAACGTTCGTTCTGCGAGCAGTATCAGCCCTTTCTGTTTGCAAGCCTAGACCGGCCACTGCAAAGCAGAGGCGGTTCACTGCATTTTTGACCCTTCCCGGCGATCCGTAGAATACGATTAGAATATGGACGCTGTCCGCAAACACTCTCAGCCGGCACGCTGGTTCTGGATCGCAGCGATCTGGTCTGGCGTGGCACTGTTCGACGCAACCCAGAATGTCTTTGTGATGCGGGCGGAAGGCATGCACCACTTTTGGGTGCAACTGTTCGCAACCCTGCTGCTTTCGTGGCTGCCCTGGGCATTGGCCACGCCGCTCGTGCTGCGCCTGGAACGCCAATACCCTGCGACGCGGTGGAAACGCTTCTCCACGTGGGCCGCGCACCTTGCTGCCTGTGCTGGCATTGGTTTGGTTTCCGCAGCCTGGACTGCTGCGCTGGAAGATCTGCTGAACCCGTGGGCGCTCGTCCCCGGTCCAGACCCTTTTGCCGTTCTCTGGCTACACAAGTTCTACAACGGCCTTCTCGAGTACCTGATTCTCTACGGCGCGATTCTCCTGGTCAGCCACCTGCTCGACTCCCGGGAACGGTTGGCGCGGCAACAAACCGAGACCGCGCGTCTCAATGAGCAGCTTTCGAAGGCACAGCTCGATGCCCTCCGCCGACAAATCGAGCCGCACTTCTTGTTCAATACGCTCAATGCCATCGCTGGCCTCGTACGAGAGAAAAGAAACGAAGCGGCCGTCACCATGATTGCCGGGCTCAGCGACTTTCTGCGCCGGGTTGTGGAAGATTCCGGCCGCCAACAGGTTCCTCTGGGTGAGGAATTGGAGTTTGCGCGGAAGTATCTCGACATTCAGAAGGTACGATTTGCCGAGCGCCTTCAGTTCACTGTCGATGTCCCCGAGGATCTTTTTCCCGCGCAGGTTCCCAGCCTGATTCTGCAGCCCATGGTCGAGAATGCGGTCAAACATGGCATCGCGAAACGAGTGCAGGGAGGCGCGATCCGGATTACCGCCTTTCGCTGCGATGGCAGCCTTACGCTCAACGTTTATAACGACGGACCGAGCCTGCCTGCCGGCTGGGCGAAAGCTCATTCCGGCATCGGCATGTCCAATGTGCGAACTCGCTTGCAAAGCCTGTACGGAGACGCGTTTCAGTTGAACATGCGGAATCATGATCCCGGCGGTGTCGAGGTGTCGCTTTCCGTGCCCTTCGTTACTCCGCCCGAAGTTAGCCGGAAGTCCGAGGAGTGATTCGTGAGCCCGCAGGAACTCCCCTCCAAGGTTCGCACCATCATTGTGGACGACGAACCCCTCGCCCGCAGCAACCTTGCCGTGCTGTTGCGGCTTGATCCGCAAATTGAAATCGTCGCCGAATGCGGCTCGGGTGTGGAGGCCCTGTCAGAAATCCGCAACGCGCAACCCGACCTCCTCTTTCTCGACGTTCAGATGCCGGAATGCGACGGCTTCGACGTGCTCGAAATGCTGGGCCAGGCGCTGCCTCCCGCCGTCGTCTTTGTGACAGCTTACGACCAATACGCGCTGCGGGCTTTCGAGGCCGGAGCGCTCGATTACCTGTTGAAGCCCTTCGATAATGCCCGCTTCGATCGCGCCCTCGACCGCGCCAAACAAAGAATCGCACAAGGCAACGATCTGCCGGGAAAAGTTCTGCCGCGAAAACTGGATCGTGTGGCCATCAAGAGCGCCGGGCAAGTCTTGTTCGTAAGAATCTCCGACGTCGATTGGATTGAGGCCGCCGACTACTACGCGTGCCTGCACGTCGGCCCGAGAACTCACCTGCTGCGCCGCAGCATGTCCGAACTCGAGCAGGAATTGGACCCGGCAGCATTTTGCCGCATCCACCGTTCGGCCATCGTGAACCTTGACCGTGTCCGAGGTCTGAAACTCAGTGAGGACGGCGAATATGAGGTGCACCTCGAAAATGGCGTCAGACTCCGCTTGAGCCGGCGTTACCGCAAGCAACTGCAATCGCGCCTGGGCGTTCACGGGTCGAGGTAACCTTGCTCTTCTGCCGAAAAGCGCCCCGGAGGGGCATCATGACAATAGCCCGGCGCTTTCAGCGCTGGAAAAGTAGGAAAATAAACGAAGTCCCGGAGTAGTCTGTGTCATAGATCGACGCCCCGCCAAAGAGTGGACGGCAGATGCTGCGTTTAGCCGCAAAGCGGCGCAAGAATGCAGCCCACAGCTTGCCCTGAGCCTGCCGAAGGGGCGTAAGCCGTGGTAGGAAATGGAACAAGAGCAAGCCCCAAAGGGGCGAAAGAAACGCTACGACACAGACTCCGGAGGGACGACTGAGGTTCTCACGCACGCTCTAAAGCCCGTCTAATTCCGCAGTGGCCGCGCCGATCTCCTAGCACCTATTCATCTTGAAGATGTTGTAGTGGTCGTCCGAGGCCCAGAGCTATCCTGGCCCACCTACGCCAAAGTGAGAAAGAAGATCCAGGGAGAAAGCACCCGGTCACCTCATTCGTCCGCAGCACGCATTCCCCCACAACTTCATCCCAATCCTTCTCGTCGCAGCAAGCCTGAATGTCAATGGTCCCCGTCTGACCTCGCAGCAAATCCCACGCCTCCCGATACTCTCCATATTTCTGCCGCTTGCTCTTCGGCGTGAAGTGCAGACTGCAATTCTTTCTCCCCATTACCTCGAATGGAATGATGTACCAGTCGTCAATCGGGATCAGCAGTACCGCAAAAAAGTCAATCCTCCCCGGCTCATATTTCTTCCGCTTGGGCCCCATCACATTCAAGCTGTACTGGCCATTTC
>JBAVAV010000164.1:0-6645 GCA_049585895.1 Candidatus Sulfotelmatobacter sp.
ATGTCGAAGACTGCCAGACGTGTTGCAAACCCAATGTGTTACACATCGCATACGATGCCTCGTCGGAGGAATTCTTCATCCGCGCGGAACTGGAGTGATACTTCGGACCTCGGACCTCCGACCTCCGACGTGCGATTCTCCATGCTTGACGGTCTGAGGTCCGAGGTCCGACGTCTAAGGTCCGTTTCAAAACATTCGCTCCGGCACAGCGCTCGCGCTATAGTTAGTTGCGGCGCGTCATTCCAGCAGGGCTATAAGAGAGGAACTAGCATGGCAACCGGTTACGCAGGCGGCGGACGGATGGTGGCGCACAACATGGTTACGACGCAGTTCGAACTGGACGGTTTCCGCGTGACCCGCACGCTGGGAGTGGTGCGTGGGATCGTGGTGCGCTCGCGCTCGATTTTCGGAACGATCGGCGCCGGACTGCAAACCCTGGTAGGCGGCAACATCACGCTGCTCACCAATTTGTGTGAGAAGACGCGCGCCGAGGCTTTCGACCTGATGCTGCAGCACGCCGCGGAACTGGGCGGCAACGCTGTAGTCGGCGCGCGCTATGACGCGACAGAAGTCATGCAGGGCGTCACCGAGGTGCTGGCCTACGGGACAGCGGTGTTCGTCGAACCGGTGAAATAGCAGCCATGGCCCACATGAAATTTGCGCGTGTCATAGTCCTCGGCTTCGTGGTTTGCGGCGGCGCAGCGATCAGCCAGGCGTCTGACCTCAAATACATTCGTCAGGGCAACCCGCAGGACGTGCAGACGCAGGCCGTCGCTGGAGTGGCCATGATGGGAGGCGGCAGCGATCTGGACGAAGCGTTCCGCTGGCTGTGCGGCAAGGCCAACGGCGGTGACTTCCTGATTCTGCGGGCGCATGGCGGCGCCGACTATAACCCCTACGTGAACGGATTGTGCAAGGCAAACTCAGTGGCCACGCTGATCGTCTCCAGCCGGAAAGCAGCGATGAATCCGCGCGTAGCCAAGATCATTGAGCAAGCTGAGGCTATTTTTATTGCGGGCGGCGACCAGTCGCGCTACGTCAACTTCTGGAAGGGAACGGCGGTGCAGGATGCGATCAATGCGCATGTGGCCGCGGGCAAGCCCATCGGAGGAACCAGCGCGGGGCTGGCGGTGCTGGGCGAGTTCGTCTACGGCTGCCTGGAGGACAAGCCGAAAGACGCCGATCTTACATCGCGCGAGGTCCTGGCCGATCCTTACATCGAGCGGGTCACCGTGGTGCGCGATTTTCTAAAAGTTCCCGGCCTCGAAAATATTCTTACCGACAGTCACTTTGCCAAACGCGACCGCATGGGGCGCAGCCTGGGATTTCTGGCGCGAATTGTGGAAGACGGCTGGTCGAACGCGCCGCGCGAGATTGCCATCGACGAGAAATCAGCGCTACTGGTGGAAGCCAGCGGCCGGGCACAAGTGGTGGGCACTGGACGCGGCGTTTATTTTCTGCAAGTGACCGAGACGCCGGCGGTATGCAAGCCCGGCCAACCGTTGACTCTGCGCAATATCGCGGCCTATCACGCACCGACCGGGTCCGCGTTCGATGTGCACGCCTGGAGCGGTGAAGGCGGAGAGCCTTATTCGATCACAGTAGAGTCGGGACAACTCCACACCAGCCGCGCGGGGAATGCGGTCTATTAAAATTTTCTTAGCAGAACCGCGCCCTGAAGATCCCGGTCCGGCACTTTACGATTGACAGGCGTTCTCTTGCTCTGGCAGACTGACCCCGCACCCAACGAATCTCTGGATCAATCATGAGCTTCGCAGCCGTGACGCGCGGAAGCGACGACAACCTGCAACAGGTTGTGTGCCTAGTGGCAGCGGGCAAACTCGAAGCCGGCTTGTGATCCTTTTCTGTTCCCTTCACAGTTTTCTTTCGCCTGATTCAGCAACACAGACGAGGAAACCCTTCACAGACTCACGAAATTTGAATGAACGCCGACAGTGAGGTCCCATAGGAGGCTTGGATGAATCGGTTCATACGGTGTTTGCTTGTGATGCTGATCTGCGCTACTGCGGCGGGTGCTCAAACTTCGGAGGGCCGCATCCTGGGAACGGTGACCGACGCGTCTGGCGCGGTTGTGGCCAATGCCAAAGTGACGATCAGCAATACCGCCACCGGCGTGAGCCGGATCCTGGAGACCAACAGCACGGGGGAATACGTTGCGCCGTCGCTCGACCCGGGAAACTACACGATCGAAGCGGAAGCCAGCGGATTCAAGAAGGCGCTCAGCAAGCCTGTTTTACTGGAAGTATCCCGTGAAGTGCGCATGGACTTGAAGTTGCAGCCAGGAGCGATCACTGAAACTGTGGAAGTATCAGCGGAAGGCACGCTCGCGGACACGTCGGATACGACGCTGCAAGGAGTGCTCTCGAACAAAGCCATCAACGATCTGCCGCTCCAGGGCCGCGACTTCCAAAATCTTTTGCCGCTGCACCCTGGGGTGCAGCGTACGCCCGGCGGCGGATTCCACTCCGTGACCTCAAACGGAAACCGTCCGGATGACAACAATTTCTTCATCGATGGGGCCGACGATAACGATGCCTATTACGGCGGGTCGGTCGTCAACGAAGAAGGCATCTCGGGCACTCCGGCTAGCTTCCTGCCGCTTGATTCCATCCAGGAGTTCAACACGCAGGAGGGCCCCGGCGCCGACTACGGCGTGAAGCCGGGCGTGGTTGTAAACATGGGAATCAAGTCGGGAACCAATCAGATTCACGGCACCGGGTACTACTTCACGAGAAATAGCGCGGTTGATGCGCGCAATTTTTTTGATCCGCCGCCAAGTCCGGTGTCGGCCTTGATTTTGCATCAGTTTGGGGCTTCGATCGGCGGGCCGATCAAGAAGGACAAATGGTTCTACTTTTTCAACTACGAAGGCATTCGCGACAAAGTGGGCAATCCAGGTGTTACCGATAGTCCGGTAAAGGTTTCGCTTGCCAGTCAGCTGGGTGGGATTGCCGATTCATCTGGCAACCCGCTTTCAGCCGAGTTCAGCCTGCCCGACGCCATTGCTTATTGTCAACAACAACTGGGCGGTCCCTGCTCGGTGAATCCTTTGAGTCTTCAATTGTCGCAATTATTTCTGCCGAACCCCGGATTCACGTTATCGTCAAGCGATCCGGCGGCCATTAACTTCGATTTTAACAACGTAAACAACGGCAGCAATCTGGTTGCTAAAACAGACTATGAATTAAGCCAGCGTGACACGTTGAGCGCGCGCTTTATTTATTCGCACTCCACGCAGATCGAAGACGACTTTACTGCGCCGCTGCGTCCGGAATGGCTTTCGACCACCAGCCCGACCACTGAGGTGATCGGCGTCAACTGGACGCATACGCCCAACTCGCGATGGATCAACGATGCGCGCTTCAGCTACGACGAGTTCAACGAAGCCATCGAACCTGGCGATCACAATGTGAACCCGCTGGACTACGGATTGAATACCGGGGTGACTGATCCCCGGCGATTCGGTTTTCCGCGAATCAATCCGGGGACAGATGCCTTCAATTACATGGGTGGAAACTCAAGCTGGCCACTGTTTACGACACCCAGCGGAACCTATCACGTCTCCGATACGGTTTCCGTTACCAAGGGCAGGCACTCGATTCAATTTGGGGGTGAATACCGGGACGGCACCGTCGACTACTTCCGCGCTGGCTACGGGCGCGGGCGAGTCGACTTCAGCGATCTGACGAACTTTATCGCGGGAGATGTTCGCCGCTGGCGTTTTCTGTATGGCGACCCGGATCGAAACGTGAGCCAGAAAGCCATTGGCTTTTTCGCGCAGGATTCATTCCGCGCTACTCCGCGGCTGACGCTGAATTTAGGCTTGCGCTATGACGTTACCTTTCCCATCAAAGACGCGCACGATCAACTGGCCAACTACACGCCAACTCAAGGAATTGTACAAGTGGGCAGAGGCATCAGCCAGCCTTACCCAACGAACTACAACAATATTTCGCCGCGGGTGGGAGTTGCATGGGACGCGCGAGGCAACGGCAAAACGGTGGTGCGCGCCGGTGCGGGCATTATCTTTGAGCAGCCGTCGATTCGAACCTTCATGTTCAACGGCGGCGGATTGAATCTGAATCCGAGCGGCATTCCGTATATCGACCAGAATGGAAATCTGGTTCAACCTAACGGCAACATTAATTCCTTCCTGGTAATTTCGAGCGATACCTCCCTGATCGACTGGAATCAGTTACCGCCAAATGGGCCTGATCACATCTTTCCCGCCTCGGCCGGGCAACAGTGCAGTGTGGACAGCCAGTGCGACGTGTTTGCAGTAGATCCGCATCTGAAGACGCCGTACGTCATCAACTGGAATTTCAACATCCAGCAGGAGGTTGCTCCGCAGACGCTGCTACAGATCGCTTACGTGGCACAACACGGGGTGAAACTTTACAGCGCCGAGGACATCAACCAGGTGAATCCTGCGTTCGACGACGGGTCGGAGGAAGTCGGGCGACCTCTGGTGACAAACTGTCCAGCGGGAAGCGTGGGAGGGTTCGGGCTGGGCTTCGGTGGCCCTTGTTTCCCTCAAATCGGATTTCTGAGCCTATTAGGCAATCGTTCCAGCTCAAGTTTCAACTCGTTGCAGGCTACATTGACCAAGCGTTTTTCACACGGCCTTTATCTTCTGGCTGGCTACACCTGGGCCCATGCCATCGACACCGCGACGAGCAATCTCGCCGGCGTGCCGCCAAACAGCTTGAACTATAACGCCGAACGCGGAAACGGGGACTACGACATCCGCAACCGCTTCACTTTGTCAGCTACCTATGAATTTCCGTCAAAGAAGTCGAAGTGGCAGTTGCTGGATGGCTGGGAAGCAAGCACGGTGGTGATGCTCGAGGGCGGCGAGCCGTTCACGCTCGGCGACTTCGGCGACGACATCAGCTTAACGGGCGAACTCAACGACCGGTGGAACATGACCGGTCCGCCCAGCAACATTCACTGGTCGGTGTTTAATCCCATCCCGTTTGTTGATCCATCGCAGTTTATTGAAGATCCGAATACTTTCAACGTTACGGGGGGCGCCACTCCCGCGGCGCAGCTGTGCGTAAACCAGGCATTCGCTACGGGAGGCCAGGCGGCGGCTAATCAACTTGGCGCGGATGGCGGCGATTTGGGCTGCTACGTTTCCGGAAATACCGTGATCACGCCCCCAGCCTATGGCTCGCAGGGTAACATGGGACGCAACATTTTCCGCGGGCCATCCTTTAAGAACTGGGATTTTTCGCTCTCGAAGGCGTGGAGATTGCGTGAGAATGTTCGGCTTCAGTTGCGCGGGGAGTTTTTCAACATTTTGAATCATCCTAATTTCGACGTCTTCACCATGAACACGGATCTCTCGAGCTCCACGGATGTCGGCACAGTGAGGTTTACTCCCGATGAGGCCGCGTCGAACCCGGTGATAGGCTCGGGAGGATCGAGGCATATTCAGTTGGGGGCAAAAATCATCTGGTAGCCCAGGGAATTAGGCGGGAAGATCGTGTAATCTCCGCTTCAGACTTGCCACTTCGGAGCCGTGGGCCTGCCGCCAGATTGATGTCCCCATAGCAAAACAAACTGCTTCCGCAATTTCCACAGGAAACTCCGCGCCAGGCGCGCAGGTCAAGAAGAATCTTAGCGAATAAACAGCGAAGGAACCAGAGGCGTAAACTCAACCACTTGTGGTCGCCTTTCTAAGCAGCCACAAGGGCTCGTACTTTGCCGGATCACTCCTACAGTGGGAACAGTACCTACAAGTTTCTGCTTGACAATCAATGACTTACGGGTAAGATGTGGTACAAAGTGGTACAGAGTGGTCAAGTCAGTAAGAGCTGTGGGAATCGGAAGCTGATCAAGAGGTGCCGGTGGGAAACCGACCCGAAAGCACGACAAACAGCCCGAACCACCCGAGTTTGACCGAACTTTGCGCGTTTCTTGCCTCCTTCGGGGCGGCAGTTGTGGTCAGGAGATCCTTCGGCGACACAGAACGTCGCCTCAGGATGACAAGTCATGTTTCGCGGCAATCATCCAACTCGGGTCGACGAAAAGGGACGCCTCAAGGTCCCGGCCGAGTTCAAGCGGGTGATCGACGAGAAATATGGACAGCAATTTTACATCACAAGTCTGGATGGGAGGGTTGCTCAAGTGTATCCCTCCGAGGAATGGGAGCGGATCGAGCAGAAGCTGGCCGGGCTCTCCACCTTCAATCCTACGAAGAAGAAGTTTTTGGACCGGGTGAATTATTACGGACAGATGGTGGAAATGGACGGACAGGGCCGGCTGCTCATGCCGCAACTGCTGCGGGAAGCGGCGCAGATCAAAGGCGAGGTTGCGGTTACCGGCAATCTGACGCACTTGATCGTGCGCAACCTGGAGTCGTACCGCAAGCAGGTCGAGGAAGAGAAGTTCACGTCTGACGATGAGAAGACGCTCGACGAATTGGGCATCTAGTGGGCGAGGGTTCTACAGACACCCCTCAGGGGGTTGGGCATGGTGGCAGCGTAGTTGGCCATGTTCCGGTTCTTTTACAAGAAGCGATCGACTTTCTAAACGTGCGGCGTGGCGGAACTTATATCGACGCCACGGTGGGCCTGGGCGGGCACAGCTACGAAATCGCAAAACGCCTCGGCGCACCGG
>JBAVAV010000165.1:0-2960 GCA_049585895.1 Candidatus Sulfotelmatobacter sp.
CCCGCAGGACCTCGATCTCGGCTCATCGGGTCCGATCGTGCTCCCCGACCAACCTTCTTCGCCCACTCATCTGCTGGTTGCCACCGGCAAGGCTGAAGAGATCTATTTGATCAACCGGGATTTAATGGGCGCATACTGCGCCAATTGCTCTTACAACAGCAACATCGTGCAGGATGTGGACCCGCCTTCGACGCTGACTGGCTGCCTCAAAGTCAACCACTCCACCACCTGCACCTATGGTCCGCCTTCGTATTGGAACAGCAACATCTACTTCCCGGGCGTGCTCGCTCCCATGCTGGCCTATGCGCTCAGTAACAACGGAACCAATGTGACATTGGGAACCTTGCCCTCGTCGCAGACGACAGGAGTGTTCTCGGGAGTGGGACCGATCTCTATCTCTTCCAACGGAACGAGCAATGCTATCGCCTGGAGCATCACCTGGGGCAGCGGTGTCTCGACACAATCCAATGGGGCCTTGCGCGCCTTCGATGCCAATAACTTGGCGACAGAGTTCTACGACAGCGACGCGGCCGCGAATAATCGCGACACGATGGGAAAGACCGCTCGCTATATCACCCCCACAATCGCTAATGGCAAAGTGTATGCAGCCACCGAGACCAGCTTGGTCGCGTATGGGCTGCTCTATCCTTTGAACCCGACTGGAGGAAACAACCAGAGCGGGACAGTCAGCACCACGTTGCCGCTTCCGTTTACCGTGCAGGCCGTGAGTTCCTACACAGGAAAACCGGTGCCTGGAGTGGCGGTCACTTTCAGCGATTCAAACGCTGGGGGCGTCTTCGGCACTCCCAACGCAACCACCGACAGCGGCGGTAACGCCTCCAGCACCTACACTCTCCCGCCGACGCCCGGTCCAGTTGTCATCACTGTTTCCGGTTCAACTGCTGTGTCGACAGTTCTAAATGCTACCGCCAATGGCGGCACGGCACCGAAATTGGCCCTCGTTTCGGGGGGGGGACAGAATGGAACTGTCGCCACCGCCTTGCCGCAACCAATTGTGGTTTCAGCGAAGGACTCCTCCGGCAACTCCATTTCGGGTTTGGCCATTACTTTCAACGATGGCGGCGCGGGCGGAAAGTTTTCCTCCAACACCGTAGTTACCGGTGCGAACGGCCAAGCGTCGGTGTATTACACACTACCCACGAAGGCAACGAATATCACCATCACCGGGATAGCTTCCGGCGCCCAAGTCTCGATCAGCGAGAAGTCTGTGGCGGGAGCGCCGGCTTCGATCATTTACGGTTCCGGCAATCATCAATTTGCGCTGCCTCATACTCAGCTAGCCAATCCTTTGGTGGTAAGCGTGAAGGACCAGTACAAGAACCTGGTCACTGGAGCAACCGTTAAGTTCTCGGACAACGGAGCGGGTGGAAGCTTTTCCTCCAACGGCACTGTCACTACCGGAACCAACGGCCAAGCGAGCATCTCTTATACAACCAGCTCGCAGCTCGGAACCGTGAACATTTCGGCTGCGGTTTCGCTGTTTACTCCAGTGTTCTTTGTCGAGACGGTATACTAGACAGTATATTCAGGGGAGCTCGCCAGTGGACCTTGATCGTCGGTCAACCGGTTGCGATCAAACTTTGTTCTCGGGTCTGAAAGGTAAAGTGCCCTTGCCGCTCGCGCAAAGTGAACCGGGACGCGACCCCGGATGCCGCTCTCCACGCTGCCGAACTATCCCTGCTGCGCAACCGCGATTTTCACAATCCGTTTTACTGGCGCCTTTTCAACTCTACACGGCTGCGCATCCTGGTGATCGGCTATTTGTATGGCATCACCAGTGAACGCAAGCTGGTGCATCCACGAAGCGAACGCAATGCGATGGCTTCTGGTTGCCGTTATAGCTGTCGAAGCGGATGGAATGGTGATCTGCTCGTAGTTGCTGTGCTTGGTCGCGGCCGAGCTTGCGGCTGAGGTAGAACGGATAATCGAACTGGGTTGCCAGAATGTCCTGGCCTGCCAGCCTCAAGTCGTCCATGTATTGCTGCTGCAGGGCGCGCAGTTCGGGGTCTTTGATTTCCGCCGGTGATACTACTTGAGCAAGCGAAGCGCTGGCAAGGAACAGGAAGAGGCACAGCCAACCAGCCTTATTTTTGTGCATAGACCATTCCGGAAGCGTGACTAGGCCGCACAGCGCTTCCGCCGTTTTCCACTTACTATTCCGGCATGGGATACACATCTGCGCGCCAAACACCAGGCGAGGTTGCCACTAGTAGCCTTTCGCGCGGGGAAATTCGCCCCAAACAGCGTTATAAGGTCCTCAAGCGAGATCCTACTCTCGCGATGTCGCTGCCTCCTGTGATCTCCGGGCTTGAGTGCTTGATCTTCATCAACGGAGAACCTGCTGCGGTCTTCCTGTTTCACGACGCTCCACGCGAGGAGAGCCGGCCATTCGTGCGACACCTTGGACAGATGCACCACGCAACCAACGTGATACTCCTGTCAGGTGACCGGCAGATCGAAGTGGAGCACTTAGCCAGCTTGGTCAGTATTAAAGACGTCTATTTCGGTAAGTCTCCTGAGGAACAAGTTGCGCTTGTCGCGGATGAGACGCGGCACACAAAGACCCTATTCGTAGGAGATGGAATCAATGACGCCCCTGCAATGTTGACAGCCACAGTCGGAGTCGCCCTCGGACAGAACAGTGATGTCACGTCCGAGGCGGCGCAAGCAATTGTACGTGATTCATCTCTACGAAAAATCGATGAGTTGATTCACATTGCGCGCCGTGTTCGCTCGATAGCGCTACAAAGTGCCGTCGGGGGCATACTCATCAGCCCCTGCGGAATGTTTATTGCGGCGTTTGGTTGGCTGCCACCGATCGGCGGTGCAATTGCACAGGAGGTAATCGACCTGGCTGCCGTATTGAACGCACTGCGTGTCACAATTCCGCCCCGGCAATTGAGCGACTTTTGATCGAGCTTGTTTGCACTAGATTCCAG
>JBAVAV010000166.1:0-7912 GCA_049585895.1 Candidatus Sulfotelmatobacter sp.
TTGTTGTACCGCGACCACTCGCTCGGGTCAGGAGGCTCGAGCGCTGCCCCGTTGAAGTTCCACTCGCCCGAGACTCCCGTAAAGCTATTGGAGTGACGGAAGCGCGCGCGCAGGGTAACTTCACGGCTAAGAGCGGCGCCAACGTTCGCCCCCTGCAGCGAGTCGGAATAATCGTTGTTGATTCCGGAGCCATTCGTGCTGTATTGGTCCGCGAAAACGTCATAGTCGAAACGTCCGCGAGCCCCTGCGAGAGAAGCGTAGCCATCTGCGTTGGAAAAATTCCCACCGTCGGCGCCGAAGCGGAGTTCGGGAACCTGCGTGCTGCCGGTGCGGGTCCAGACCTGCATCGCGCTGGTCATGGCGTCGGAACCGTAAAGCGTACTCTGCGCCCCGCGAACGAATTCCACGCGGTCTACCTCGCCGAAGGGCAACGTGCCGAAGTCGAAGTATCCGCCGGGTTCGTTGACTGTAACGCCATCCACGATCATCTTGTTGTAGGTGGAGTCGCCGCCGCGTACGAAGAGCGACGACAGGCCTCCATTCTGTCCGGCGGTGTTGACCACGGTACCGGGCAGAAAGCGAACCGCGTCGCTGGCGGCCAGCGACTGCATGGCTGTCAGTTGGGCGTTGCTAAGAGTTGCTACCGCAGCGCCGGACTCTTCGCCCGGGACTGGATTGCGCGTGGCGCTCACGATCACAGTTTCAGACGTGATCGCCACGCGCAAACGCACGGTGATGACGCCGGCTCGTGACGGAGCGTCGACAACTTCTTCGGCAAAGCCCGGGGCAAGAATCCTGAGTTGGTACGGTCCGGAGCCGGGCGTGCGGAGAATGGCAAGTCCTTCGGCTGACGTGACTCGAGTGTCCAGAATGACCGTGCCGCCGCGCTGCAGTAACGACACGTGCGCGCCGGCTACGGCGGCGGATTGAGGATCGATGACTTTGACCTGAAGTTCAGCGGCAACAGCTGCCGCCGCGAAAGCGAGAAAGAAAACTACGGCGCCAAGCACGCGCATACCATCCTCCTTTACACGCGAAAGGGGTTGAAGTGGACGGTTGGCGCCGGTCTCCTGGCTTTGCGAGTGAGGATGTTCGGGAACCACTTCGAACATCCAACTTCTGCCAGCCGGCCTTCCCGGGACTCATCCCAGTGACCGGCGGCGATTTCCTCGCTTACAGTTGCGCGGCAGCGCGGGACTTGCACCCGCTTCCCTGTCTTCGCCGAGCGGCGAAGACGCGCGAACCGAAAGACATTTTCAAAGAGCGGAAAACCCGTGCGACGAATTTAGGGGAAGGATGCCGTGTGAGTCAAGCGGCAGCGAAATCCGTCCAAATCTTCAGTCCTGGCCTACGTCGGAGGTTCGTTCTCCGACAAAAACGAGGCAGCCGTTCGGATCTTCGATGTGGAACTCGGTCATGCCATAGTCCCTGTCCAGTAATTCCCGAATTCGGTGGCGGTCCTTAAGTGCCTTCACATGCTTCCACAGGAGGTGAATGCCGGAAACTTCGATGTAGATCTCGGTATGGCCGCGCACACACTGCATGACGTGTTCGGATGCGGCCTTCATGAAGTGGACGGTCTGACCATCTCGTTCCATTATCGAATAGCCGGGAGACTTCATGATTGCGGTGAATCCGAGCACGTCGTGATAGAACGCGACGGTCTCTTCCATGTTGGCAACTGCCAGCATCGGACTTATTTTCTTCACGGTCGTTGCATGGCCCATGACCCTGCCTCTGAGAGCGTCGATTACGCATTGTACGGGAATTCTGCCGAGCCGACTTTGCCCACATTGGCTTCGGCGAATTCGCGCACGCGGTCGAGACTCGCTTGCAACTCCGCCGTGTAGCGCTCGACGGCTTCGTCGGTAGCGTCCGGTGGGACCATGATGAACTTGCCGAAGCGCACCAGAACCCGCGAAAAGGGTTTTGGGATGATGAGGCGGTCCCAGGTCTTGAGCACCCAGGCCCGGTCGAGCGCCATGTGAAACATGGTCAACGGCACACCTGCAGACTGGCCCAAGGCTACGGGTCCAGGTTTTACTTTGTGGCGCGGGCCACGCGGGCCGTCAATGCTGAAGGCCACACTCCAGCCCTGCTCAAGCGCGCGGCGCAAGCCGAGCAGGGCGCGCACGGCGTTGCGGCTGCTCGAACCCTTCACGGCAACGAAGCCGAACTTGCGAATAATGCGTCCCATGTACTCGCCGTCGTAGCTGTTGCTGCTCATCACGCGAACGCCGAGATTGCGCCACAGAAAAGTAGCGGGGATTATGCCTTCATGCCAGAAACAGCCAATGAGCGGGCGCTGGCCGACCGTTTCCTGCGCTCCCTCCTCGCGTGAGATACAGATGCGCAAGGTCGGGCCCACCATGCGGATGAACCAGTATCCCGTCCTGATAATGATGCGCAGCACAATCCGTTGCCGCAGGGTGAAGCGGTGGGGGCCAGGCAGGGGTTCAGCCAACGACTTCGCTGCGGACGGGGTCGCTTCAGTCACGCAGTCATTGTAATGGGAAGCAAAAACCTCAACAGAGACTGACGGTATCGTGAGCGCGCCGCTCGGTTTCGTTCGCCCGGGCTAGCTGCTTGCCTGCTCCGAGCTTGCCGACGAGCCGCAATGCGCAGGTGAGCAGTCAGCTCTCCAAATAGGCGTCGATCCACTCTTTCACTTTCTGGCGGCGGTCGTCGGTGGCGTAGAAGCGGACGCCGAAAGACTTGCCTTTGCGCCAGCTAACTACGCTCCGTACCCAGACACGGGGAAGGGTAAGAAAAGTGAAGGACACCTCAACGCTGGTTCCGATGGGCAGATCCTCTGCGCTCTTCAGCGACATCCCGCCCGAGCTGACCTCGATACTGGTGGCAGTGATCCGCCGGCCATCCCCACCCACCAGGGAAACTTCCGTCATGACCGGAATGCGAGCGTAGCGCCGGAACTCGTGCAATACAAGCAGGTGCGTGGCGCGCACCAGTTTGAACGCCGCGGGGCGCTCCACCGGTTCCTGCAGCATGGCGTTGATTCCATACTTGGAGTAGCGCATCGCCTCTTGCGCGTTGCCGCCCAGCCCGTAAATGACCATCCGGCTGTTGGAGGGAGAAGAGCGCGCGGCTTCCATTACAGACTCAGCTCCCGGACCGAGACGCAGGACACAGGCCTCAAATTTTTCCTGCCGCAGGCGGTCGGCTGCGTTCGAAGTCACAACTACACTCTCAATACCGAACTGGCGAAAGCACTCCGCCAGCATAGTTCGCGAGGAATCGTCCAGCCCGACTAGCGCAGCACGGGCCGCGGTCTTCTTGGTGCGGAAAGCGGGTGCCAGGGCGCTTGCAAAGCCTTTTTCCATGTCTCAGGCGAACACAAATATCTCGGAAATCTCATTGTGGCGTGCCTTCAGGAGGATGGAAAGGCTCTAAAGGGACAGGCTGGACGTTACTAAAGTATTAGTGTCGGATTGCCCTGCCGCGTTGAACGCCCAGGCTGATGAATTCGGCTCCAAATGGCAGGGTTTGTGATCTGACAAAAATGTCGCTGACTGGAACCTGGGGCGAGTCGTCCTTTCCAGGCCGATCGCTGAATGGAGATGGAAAAACTTACTCAGACCAGCGGCGGAACAGCAGCGCGCCGTTGGTTCCCCCGAAACCGAAGGAGTTCGACATGGCGTATTCGATTTCGGCCTTGCGGGAACAGTTGGCAACGAAGTCCATACCTGCCGTATCGGGATCCTGATTGTCCAGGTTGGTGGTCGGCGGCAGCGTCTGATGGCGCAAGGCCAGCACGGTAATGCCCGCCTCCAGGCCACCGGCGCCACCGAGAAGATGGCCGGTCATCGATTTGGTGGAGCTCACCGCTACTTTGTGAGTACCGAAGAAATTGCGGATGGCGTGAGCTTCCAGCGTGTCTCCAATCGGCGTGGAAGTGCCGTGAGCGTTGACGTAGCCCACCACTTCCGGGGTGACTCCCGCGTCGCGTACGGCGTTGCGCATCACTCGGAAGCCGCCTTCGTGTTCGGGAGCAGGCTGAGTCATGTGGTAGGCATCACCGCTCATGCCATAGCCGACGATCTCGGCCAGAATGCCCGCGCCGCGCTTTTTCGCAAACTCCAGTTCCTCGAGGATCATGATGCCCGCGCCTTCGCCGATCACAAATCCATCGCGGTCCTTGTCCCAGGGACGACTGGCTTTTTCGGGCGCGTCGTTGCGCGTGGAAAGAGCGCGCATGGCGGCAAATCCGCCGACTCCCATGGGAGTGATCGCGGCTTCGGTGCCGCCGGCGATCATCACCTCGGCGTCGTTGTGCTGAATGATGCGGAAGGAGTCGCCGATGGAATGGGCGCTGGTAGTGCAGGCCGTCGCGGTAGCTTCGTTGGGTCCCTTGGCGCCGTAGCGCATGGAAACCTGGCCGGCTGCGAGGTTGATGATGGCCGCCGGAATAAAGAAAGGAGAAATCTTACGTGGGCCGCCCTCTACCAGGTTGGCGTGCTCCCGTTCGATGATGTCGAATCCGCCGATGCCTGACCCTATGTGCACGCCCACGCGTTCGTCGTTCTCCGGCGTAATCTGCAAGCCTGACATCTTCATCGCTTCATCCGAGGCAGCAATGGCCAGGTGGATGAAGCGCGACATCTTTTTCAGCTCTTTTTTTTCGATGTAGTTCAGCGGGTCGAAGTTCTTGACTTCGGCGGCGATCTGGCAGGCAAAATTGGTGGAATCGAAGCGCGTGATGCGCGCCACGCCACTCTTGCCGGCGAGCAGGCCCTTCCACACTTCGTCCGTGCTGTTGCCCACTCCGCAGATCAGGCCCAGGCCCGTGACTACGACCCTGCGTCCCAACTATTTTCCCGCCTTCGCATGCTTGCCGATGTAGTCGATCGCGTCCTGCACGGTGCGAATCTTCTCGGCGTCCTCGTCGGGAATCTCGATGTCGAAGGCCTCCTCAAAGGCCATCACGAGTTCCACGGTGTCGAGCGAATCGGCGCCCAGATCGTCCACGAACGAAGCGCTGGCTGTCACTTCCCCTTCGTCTACTCCAAGCTGTTCCACAATGATCTGCTTCACTTTCTCGTCAACGGCTGCCATGTTTTTCCTCGCTTGCCTCGATTGAATTGAAATTCTTATGCCCGGGATTCGGGGATCGCAGTCCTACCGCTTTCCGCCCGGCATTCGTCTGGGCCCACCGCGATTTCGTCGCGCACGGGCCTTACCGCACAGAAAATAGGCGAACGTGTAGTGTAATTGCCCCGGTGAATTGGTGTAAAGGAAGGGGATTGCCGCACGGGACAAACCCTTGCCCGTTTCCATATGGGACACCTGATCCTAACGGCTGGCTGTCTTGTGGTCAAACTCGTGGAAACTGCGACACGTTATGATTGGAGGCTTTCAACTTCAGTGGATGGAGAGTGCCATCGATGCGCGCCGTCGTGCAGCGGGTGAGCCGGGCGAAGGTGACGCTGAGTGGCGAGATTGCGGGCGAAATCGGCCTGGGTCTTCTAGTGCTGCTGGGAGTGGGACAGGACGACACTGAGGCCGATGCGACTTACCTCGCCGGAAAAATTTCCGGGCTGCGGATTTTTGAAGACGAGCAGGGGAAGATGAATCGCAGCGTTCAAGATGCGGGCGGAGACATACTCGCCGTTTCGCAGTTTACCCTGTACGGGGACGCTCGGCGAGGAAAGCGGCCGTCATTCGATGCATCGGCGGCACCTGAGAAAGCGCGTGAATTGTATGAATTCTTCGTGGAACAGATTCGAGCGGCTGGATTGCGCTGCGAAACCGGTCGCTTCCAGGAAAAGATGCAGGTAGAACTGGTGAATGAGGGCCCAGTTACGATTCTGCTGGATTCTGCGAAAGAGTTCTAGCGCCGACAAATTCCGTGTATCGGCGAGTCTCGCTATTTCTTTAGCCCCGCCGTGAAGTTCGTCACCACTGTTACAGATCCGCTGACCTGCTGCGAGATCCGGTCCAGAAGAATTTTCTTGCCGTCCGGTGTGACATCGTAGAAGACCTGAGGAGCTGACCAATTCACAACGAGCGGCTGAGCAGCTCCCAATTGCAGGGCATCGCCGATCTCTTTTGCAGGAACCGCGAAAAGGGTGAAACTCGGGTCCAGGTAGTAGATTTCTTTGCCGTCCTTGCTCCACAACGGTGTCGCGCCTCCATTCGCGGAGACCTGCCATTTGCCTTGCCCGCCGCGGAAAGCCATGACATACACTTCCGGCCCACCGGATTCATTGGACGTATAGGCCAGCCAACGACCGTCTGGAGAAAGATGTGCCTGGCCACTCGAGGAGTTTGCCGCATGCGGCACGACCAGCCACGGTTTGCGCTCTCCTTCGAGCGGGAGAGCCCAGCCTTGCCAGTTGCTTCCCGAAGGCCCACGTGAATAGAGCAGGTATTTGCCATCTCGTGACCAATCGCTGGCCACGACCACCTGGTCGTCGGTAAGCAGAAGTTCCTCTGCGCCGCTGCCGTCGGAGTGCTTGCGGAACAGGTTGGCGTGGCCGTTGCGGTCAGAGGCGTAGGCGATCCACTTGCCATCGGGCGACCACACAGGATTCGAGTTCGCAACCGGCCCGAAGGTAAGCCGGGTGCGTACGCCGCGCGCCAGATCGAGCACCCAGATGTCGTTCTCCCCGGTGTCCATCTGGAAGGCGATGCGATCGCCTTGCGGGGATATGCGGGCAGTTTGCAGGTTAGTTAGTTTGTCGGCGACGGTGCCGACCTGCTTGCCGCTGCGATCCAGCCAGACCAGTTGCCAATCGCCGGTTCCGCCGGTGCAGAAAACCAGCAGCCCATCCTCGGATGCCGATGCGTCCATGTGCCAGGTCGTGACGTCGTTGACCACGCCTTTGGCCACGCTATGGGGCTGGTCGCTCAGAGTTCCAGACGCCGGATCGAAGGGCTGTGCCATCAACTGGTCGCCACGCGCGAATAGGAGAAACCCGCTGGCGTATACGGCATTGGAGGACGACCGGAACAGCGGCCGATTTTCGCGGCCATCAATGGAAGCATAGTACAGGAGATCGTTGGCGGACTTTGAGGAATCGTGGTGAATGGCCACATAGATAAAGTGCTTGCCGTCGGGCAGAAAAAACGGCCAGCGATGAGAAGTATGCTGAGGGGCGTCGATGGTTGTGGCGACGACTGGAGTTCCTCCGCTGGCGCTGACCCGCATCAGAGGAGTCTGCGTACCGGGTGAAAACACGATCACTCCACCTGCCCCCCAGGCGCCCCCGCGGCCGAACGGAGCGTCGGTAATCACCTGCGCCGAGCCGCCAGAGAGATCAATCGTTTTCAACTTGGCGTCGGCAAAGAAACCGAGCGAGCGGCTGTCCGGTGACCAGAAAGGAAAAATTGCACCCTCTGTGCCGGGGAGCGGATGTGCATCCAGCACGTCCACCGGACGAATCCAGAGCGCGGTTTTTCCGTCCGCACCAGTGGCCGAAAACGCCAGGAGTCGACCGTCCGGCGACAGCACCGGCGGTCCGGCAAAATCACCGGTCAGGTTGAACGCAGTGCTCACCAGGGGATTTATCACGGTGCGGATGGTTTGGGCCGACGGACGAGGACGGCTGAGAAGAATTCCCGCGAGCACGCCTAACACTATGGCGGAGGCAACAGTCGCGACCCAGGCCAGGCGCTCACGTTTACGATCCGGCGACGGCGGCAACGCGGTCAGCGCTGGTAGTGGCCGATCCAGCGCAATCCATTGCAATTCCAGTTTGATGTCATGCGCTGCCAGATAACGCTCCTCCGGATTTTTTTGAAGGCACGTGGTCAGCAAATGTTCGAAGACGGGCGGAGTCAGAGGCTTAACCGCGCTGATCGGTTCCGGATCTTTTTCCAGAATCGAGGATGCCAGCGAAATTTGACTCTTGCCTTCAAAGGGCCTCTTGCCCGCCGTCATTTCGTAAAGTAC
>JBAVAV010000167.1:0-9433 GCA_049585895.1 Candidatus Sulfotelmatobacter sp.
GATACGTTCACACTCAGGAGACTCGCCAATCTTCGCGTCACAGGCCTATACCGTTGCTTATATCGTCGGCTTCGACGCCTGTTCCCTGATTTGATTGCAACGCATGAAAGCGGTCGTGCCCGTCCAAAGTCACTGCGATTTTCTACCGGGCAGACGGTGGCGGTTGCGATCTGCCACTCGGACAAAACACTGAACGGAGAACGACGGTGGCGATTCGAGTCGGCATACGCGCAACACAGCAGACTCGTCACGCTCTTGTGCTTTTGCGGAGCTACTAACAAGAAGATCACTCATTTTGTCGTAGTTCCCACGTCTTCGCACATTCCTACGATCTCGATGTTAAGGGAACGCGACGATAGGCTGAAAGATGGAATCAGACTGAGACATCTGCGGGATTTTCGGCGCGTTGTCCATTCAATCGGTAGAGTCACTCCTGGAATTTAGGACGCAGGAGAGGCCTGTTCACGCGAAAATCTCGCTGACCTTTCGTACTAATCCGAACAAACGCAGGTGCGCCAGTGTCAAGCTACAGTTGTCATCGAGGAATTCGACCAATGCGGGAACGGGTTTCTTGGACAGCACCGAAATTCCTCAATAATTGTTCGGACAATCCGTCGCCGCGAAAGCAATGTAGTAACTAGTTCTTCTAGTCTGCTCCACTCCGCGCCGTACCACTCGGGCGGTACTGCCGCTACAACCTTCCACACGTGCTCTTCATTCATTTGTTCAATGGCCGACAGCCACGGCTCAAATGACTGCCAGCCAAGGATGGTTTTGTACACTTCGTTGTGAGCATAAACTCCCGACAGAGGATGATCCTGGAATGTCCACTCTCCCGCATTGAAGCAGTATCCCTGATCGATAAATGTCGCGGAGTATTTACGCTGCTGTGAGTATCGCCAAAACACAACCTGTCGGCTGTCCTTGTTTCCCGTCCACTTATCAAGGGCCAGCATTCCTGCGAAAGTATGTAGATTCCGTACTCGGCTCAGCATTTCAGCGGGAAAGTAGTCGAACGTCCGGCCCAACAGCGGATTCACGATATATCGGGAACCGAATTGGAGTCCCGCTTGGCAGAGAACGATATTGTTTGCAAGTTGGATATGCAGGTCCGGTGTGTGGTCAATGAGCCAGCGTCCAACCTCAACAATTTTCGTGGTCGGAACCGGAAGACCGGCACATTCCGCCAGGCGTGTTGCTATCATCTCGTTCGCCAGCACACGTACGTGTTGAGGATTGTTGCGAAACTTCACGACGTACAACTCCCCATCGGAACAGCGCATCAAGTGGGCCTGCGCGCCTCCCCGCATTCTTCGTAGGTGCTGAACAGCTCGTGTCGTTGCAGGAGGGTCAGGTCCACATGACACAGGTGGCGCGTTAGCGGCCAAAGTATTACCTCAGAGTGGCCTTGCCAACGCACCGGTTCGGCGGCAGGGACAGATTTTCAGCAACCCTACCACATGGTAGAGAATGCAAACCTGTGACGAGTATCACAATGCTGTGAAAAAAGAACCGACAGAGTCACAAATCGGGAAGTTACCCAAGTTGGCAAGGATTCAGTGCAGATATTTCGATGCTAGGTCATTCATCGCCCGAACGGGATCATCTGCTTCGTATTCCATTCTGTCTGAAACTTGAATCACGTTGGAAAAGGTATCCTCCATGACTCGAATCATCTCTTTCGCGCCGCCGTGTTTAATTCGTTCTTCGATGTCACTGCATATTGCGCGGAACAGTTCAATATCCGTGTCGGGCTCGAGGCTTTTGACCCTTTCCCAATCGTCGATAAAGCGGACATGGCTCATCTTCTCATCTGGGGTCACCAGTACCACGCCCAGATTGATCCGAGCGCTGCCAACAATTCCAGGAAAATAGTAAACAACGAAATACTGAAGATTCCGCGTCACGGCACGTTGTCCATGTGGAGCCGACCGAAGACATCTAGATCGACCCTCCGCTTCGGATTCCCAATTGGCGACAAGTATTCCCTAAATGGAACAGTCCAGCAAGCACTATTTTGCAGGCCTAGGCCGACTTTACTCGCGACGCCCGGCACGGAATGATTCGGCTTCAAGATCACAACCTCGGATGGTGCAGCGTTTAACGCAGTTGTTCTCTGGCCTAAGCGAGGGTGGTATGGCCCTCGGACTTCCGCCAAAATGTTTGGTGCTCAACCTGCTCAGGAGACCCCTGTGGCGGCGCGAAGTCCATCTCTGCGAATCGAATCCTAGGACTTGACGCCAAACGCGCGTCTTGCGGCCTAGGACTAACCACTCAAAATAATTCCTCTGCCACTATCAATAACACCTCTATAGTCGTAAGCGAAGAAAACGCGGCATCCTCCTTGGTCGAAGCGGCGTCACGGGTTCAAATCATCGACGAGTCAGTAACTCGCCAACTACTGAAGCAAGCCCACATCGACCGATTCACGAATGCGTTAGAAAACGGCGCATGTTTCCCTGGCGCTAGCGTTTCCAAAGCGGACCCAAGTGTTTCCCATTCCGGTACTCCTGCCGGTTCACGCCGCAGCCGTTCAGTTTGTGACAACCCGCTTCTAACCCCCGCCAACACTGGACGAAATGAATGTTGGAGCGTGATGCCGGCCTTACTATTAGCTCGTGGCAAACAAATTGCAAGTTCGTCGAATATCTCAGTTGGATGTAATAGGAGCAACTGTTATGCAACGCTACACGCTGTTACTAGTAGTTTTATTTGGTGCAACTGCCATACTGCGCGGACAAAATGGTCTGGATAATTCTCCTATTCCTTCGGCAGTACCTTCAGTTGTGAGGTTCAGTGGCAGCTTGCGACAGCTTGATGGAACAATTGCGCATATCCCCCGCAGCATAGTGTTCGCGCTTTATAAGGACCAAACAGGCGGGCTTCCACTCTGGAGCGAAACCCAGAACGTCTCGCTGAACAATGAAGGGCGATTTTCCGTTCTGCTGGGATCTGCCAGTACCCTCGGACTTCCTGACGCCATATTTTCCGCCGGTGAGCCGCGATGGATCGGTATCACTCCAGAGGACGGAGTGGAGCGCCCAAGGCTCGAACTCGTTAGCGTACCCTACGCCTTCAAAGCCGCCGACGCGGACACGCTCGGCGGTAAACGATCCGATGAATTCGTCTCGTTACAACAATTGAACTCCATGTTCATTGGACCGAAGGCCCCCAGCCCCGTCTCTCCCGTGTGGCCTCCTTGGTCCCCGGCAACCGGACAATCACCTGTATTTGAGGCGACCTCACCAACAGGGCCATCGTTCGTATCGATGGCTACAAGCGGACCACCATTGCAAATTCAGTCCGAATCGTTGGTACCGCACCTCAACGCCGATCTTTTACACGGTCTTTCAGATTCTTCCTTTGCAAAACTTAGCGAGAACAATGCCTTTGCGGAACCACAGACGTTTCCTGGCGGAATAAACATGGCCGCTAGTACTCCCGAGGCAAGTATCCGGAACGTCCTCGATTCAGCTCCTTTAGACTTTGAATCCTCCTCCCAAAATCCGCAAAGCACGGCTACCCTCAAACAGCGCTTTCGCTGGGTGTCGCAGCCCGTTCCAGGCGAGACCACTGAGCCGACCGCTCGGCTATCTTTATTGTTTGGAGCGAATCGCACAAATCCGTCCCCCACCGGGTTGTCTTTCAATTCTGACGGGACTATTAACTTCGCGCCTGGCCAGCAGATTCCAGCCAGCGCCATCGTGTCCGCGCCCGGGGGTGTAGGTACTGGCACTGGTACTGGCACAGTAGGCAGAGAAATTCCAATCGTGAACACCGCTGGTTATTCTTGGACCCAAGCGCCACCTCACGCCTCTGCACTTCAGGTGGGAAGTAACACTGTCATGCTGACTCCATGTCCACGAGGAGTGAATGGGACGGATGCTTGGCATTATCTTTACATTTCTGGCACGGGCACTCCTGAAGTAGTCCTCATTACTGGCGGTTCCTGCACTTCAGGGATACAGAGCGGGACAATCGAATTCACGGCAAGCTATCCGCATCCAATTGGATACTTCATCGGAAGCGCAACGGATGGGGTACAAGAAGCCGTCAATAATGCCGCTATGCCAAACACAGGAGGTCAGAGTTCTCGGCAGGTCTTGATTGATCCTGGATCTCACTTATTCCGGGCCAGACTCTCGATTCGTAGCTCCGGGATGACCATCATGTCTTCGGGCGCAACCATCACTTGTGCCATGAGTGACACCTGCATCATGCTGGGCGATCCGTCAAACGCCAATACATTCCAGTCAATTGTTGTGCAGGGCCTCGCTGTAGCAGCAGGTGTAAAAAGCGGCACATGGCCTGCGGTCGAGGATAACGCGAACGGTTCACACATAAATAATTTGGTCCCTGCGCTCAGCACTCCTGGCGCAAGTCTTGGCTCACTCGTTCAGATCGATAATGATCAGGCAGCTACAATAGCTGGCCTTAATACAACGCTCTCGTACACGTGGGGCAGGTGCGACACTACATTTTGCTCGACTGCAATTCTCGGACCCGGCCCTTACTCCAAAAATGCAGGAGTGCTATGGGTGAAGAACTCTAATATCAGCTTACAATGCGTTGGAAATGGTATCGACAACCAGAACGGTAACACTCTCGCCATCTCGGATTCTGTCGTCCAAGGCTACGCGCAGTTCGGAATAAGGGCACGAACAGTTTACAGGCCGGACACAATCCAAGAAAACGGTGTGTACGAGGAAGAAGATGGTTATTGTAACCCTCTTGGGACAGGATCATCTGGTCTCATTGTTGAGGGCGGAAAAGCATCGGCATATGGATCGCCCAGCGCAGGGCTGCTCCCTCAGTTTGCAAACACGGGTTCCACACAATATTTTTATTACATCGTTGTCCACAGCAGCACATTAGGTAGTTCTCCGGCGTACATCGCCGGTGCGGCCGCGACCTCGGGGTTGGGACTTATACCGGTTGTTTGGAATCGTGTGGGAAATTCCGGGAACATCACCTATGACGTTCTTCGGATCACTGGCGACGGTGGGGCCGACATGCTTGCGCCTAATGGAACCGGGCCGTTCGCCGTGGTGGTCGGACTACCGGCTACCAATTGCTCCAACACTACCTGCTCTATCCTTGATGACGCCTCGTCAACTCCTGCGTCGTACACGGTCTCAGACAATACCGTCTACTGGCCGTCGCTGAAATTGTGGCCGGGAACCGTCATTTTGACTGCAGCCTTCGACACGCAAAATTCGGGAGGCGGGAATCCGACGACGTATTTCACCGACTCGCTCCCGCCTGGAGCAATCATAAATTCCGCGGGCAGCACCTACCCTTCCGTATTCGCGCAAGAGTGCGAGCCTCAGGGCAATTGGTCGTCGATCTGGATGCAATGTTTGGGAGGCAATTCAGTCGGTAATGACTATGCGCCCATAACCGCGACTGTGCTGCAAATGTCCAATACGGGCGGATCACCAGGAGGACTGAAAGGCCGCGAAATATTTGCAATTCCAAGCGGGAGCTCAATAGGAGCCACGCACGTTATAACGCTGGCCGACTCCAATTTTGACAAGACACTGGCGACTCCTAATAACAGGCCGCCGTGGGACTCCAATGATACTTTCATTGGCTATGACCAACCGCAGGGTGTCGCTCCTAACAAAATCCAACTTTCGCTCGGCTCTCCGGTGTCAATTTCACAGTACATCGGCAATCCGGGTGATGGGATCAACTTCCTTGAACGGCTTACTGCTGCCGCCAAAGTTTTCAAAGTCCCGGTACAAATAACCCAGATACGTACTGGCACTCTCGCCAATACCGACGCGGCAGGCGTCCTCGTCATATTTGGTGGGACCACTGCTAGCTACACATTTACAGGAACGTACAACTCCCCCCTCAGTTGCAGTTTGACGCCTCTTTTCGATCCCACGGAAACGGGCGCGTATTGGGCAACGATTACCAATGCAACTCTTACCGCGAATGTAAGGGTAGCCGGCAACATTTCATTTAGCTACCAATGCTGGGGTCTCAATTGATCAAGAGTCTAAAAGAAGGAGCAATCCCCATGACCAGCAACAGCAAAGAGGTACCCACCGTCCGCCACTTGGACATTCCCGCGCAACCGTATTCGAGCTATGAAGCCTATGCCGATGCCGAATCTCGCGCCCAGGCCGCGCTGGAGCAAACCATCCGCCAACACCTGAATGATGGAAACGCCATCCGCGAAAGCCTGGCGGACTGGCATTGCGATTGGACCCGCGACGGATCAGACTGCATCCGCTGCCGGGGCGAGGAAGTGGTTTATCACCTGGTAGCGCGGTTTCTGGCCTTCGGCACGACGCTGCAATTTCTACCCGATGCTCGTCCTCGCTGCGGCAATCTGGCACCCTGGAAAATGGAGGAACCGCAGCATGCCGCCTAGCCGTTGAGTGTGGGGCGTGCGCCCGCGCACGCCGTGCACTGTGCGGCTAGATCAAGAAAAGGAGCCAACGAAACACATGGTCACAACCGATATCCCATCCATTGCCGCAACAGCGACGGCAACAGCCCCGCTCTCCTACCAGGAGGAACGGATCGAACTCTTCTACCACGGCGGCGGCAACAAGGTTTACCGCTGCCAGCTTACCCAGGCTGAAACCGGATGGACCGTCGCCGCGCAATGGGGACGCCGCAATTCCACCCTAACACCCGATGTCAAAATTAAATGCGCACCCTACAAGGTGGCCAAGAAGCTATTCGATAGCATCGTGCGCGGGAAAGTCGTGACAGGTTACGAACCGAATTTACCCGAAGTCGGAGAGCGAAAGACGGAAGCCGCGCTGATCAGCGGCCCGGGTTCGCCGGCCATCGTTTTCAAACCTGAATTACTTACCTGCATCGGCCAGGCTGACGCTAAGACCTTCGCCTCGAATCCTCACTATCTTTTCCAAATCAAACACGGCAATCGCCTCGCCATCCACCTCGAACACGGCGACATCTTTGGGTACAACAAGCTAGGCCAGAGGGTTGGCCTCGATTCCATGTTGCGGGACGCCATCCTGCGCGTCTGCACCGCTGCCGGAATCGAAAGCCTATTGATTGACGGAGCATGGGAGCTCACCGGCTTTTACGCTTGGGATATGCTGGAATGCGCCCGACCGAATTCCGTCGTCAGGGATCTTCGCTGCCATCCCTATTGGGAACGCCTGCGCCTACTGGGAACCATTTTCCAAAATCTGCCAGCCGACCTGAGGGAAGTATTGCATCTGACCACTACCGCCGAGAGCACCGACGCCAAACTCGCCCTCCTTGGCAACCGTAACCTGGAAGGTGTTTGCGTCAAATACCGCAATGCGCCCTATCACCACGGAGGCACCGGACAACACAAGAAATACAAATTCGAGCCGTCCGCCAGCTTCATCGTAGGCGAAAAACCCGGGACTAAAGCTGAAGAAGGTTTGCGCTGCGTGGCTCTCTACATCATCGACCCGGAAGCTGAGTCGCATTCCGTCTGGCAGCCGGCAGTCGGAGTCAGCCGGATGGGAACCGATGCAAAGAGCGACGGCAATCCGCAGCCTGTGCGCTTCGTCTCTACCGTTAAGGTGCCGGAGCAATATCCGCTGCCCGCGCCCGGCTCCATCGTCGAAGTGCGCTATCTTTACGCCCAACGCGGCGGTCGGATCGCTCATCCCGTTTATTACGGCAAGATTCGCGACGACGTACGGTACGCGGATTGCACGACTGCGCAATTGAAATTCAGAGATGCCTAGCTCGCCCACCTCAGCGTCTTTCTGGTGGTGTTGCTGAGCCAAGCGATAGACGCGATGCTGTTTCGACGAGGAGGTGCATTTTAGGAATAAAGGGTCGGAGGAAACCTCCGAGCTCGTGCGAGTCACAGTTAGCCCGTTCCTCGCCTAAGAGCCTATGTTTCATTTTGAAACCGACTGCGAACTACATAGGCGGTTTTCCACACTCTGGGAATGTTCATCCGTCACTGACTTTCGTTAGATCCTGTCCCTACCCTTAACAGCGCCACAAGAAACCCGCGACCCGTTGACTCGGGGGAAAAGCACTGATGACGGCCTTAGAATTGCTCCGCCAATTTCGGTATCTAGGCGGGTCCATTATGCTGATCGACAAGCTGGCAGAGGGTATTGTGCGAGTGAAAACGCCCACCGGTTCCCACTACGTTACACTAACGTTCCCGGAGCGCGTGTATCTGCTTTGGATGTTCCGCCATTTTGCGACTCTTCCTCTCGCCGTTCTTCACAAACGGCAGCAACGGTTGATTGACCAATTGTGTTCGGAACAAAGGTTTGTATCGCCGCCCTCCGCCAATGTCATGCCGGTAATAGGCACCGTAGATAACTACAGGCCTGTTCTTGTAGCCGACAAGGTTAAGAATCGTGATGCCGAGACTCGCTTTTGGTGTCCGCCTTCTTTAGGTAGTTAGTAGACGAAGGGATACCGCCAAGGCTGAGGCGCTTGGGGTGCGGGGAAAGTCGCTGACATGAGATCGCTGGCCCGAGAGACCGGGACGTCCGGAACGTCTTCGCGTGTGCCTTCCTTGCGCCCACAACCGCCAGTCCCCCAACCTGCAGCTTCAGCCTTGCGTCAGTGACTCCCGGAACTCTCTTAATGCTTACCGTCACCACGACAGCGTCCACAACTCCGGCAAACTACACGGTCAGCGTAACCGGCACGTCGGGCGGATTTATGCACACCACGACCGCGAGCCTCAGCGTTCAGGACTTCAGCATCTCCGCCTCACCACTGAATCCGGCTGCAGTCAATCCCGGGGCCTCGGCAACTTCCACGGTCACGGTAAGTGCGCTAAACGGATTCGAGGCCCCGGTGACGCTGACTTGTTCGGTCTCGCCGCCATCGGCGAACTCACCGACGTGCGGGTTCAACCAGACGTCGGTGGCTCCAGGAAATTCCTCGATGCTCACCGTGGGTGCCCCGGTATTGGCACCCGGAGCAAACTATACCGTTACTGTGACGGGGACGTACGGCGCTGACGTGCACTCAACAACCGTGAAACTGACGGTCAACGGCTTTCTGATCTCGGCCACCACACCCGCTGCCGTGAATGCTGGAACCTCCGCCACTTCCACCGTCACCCTCACGGCGCTCAATGGGTACAACCTCCCCGTCAACTTGACGTGCAGTGTGACCGGCACCGGTTCGCCACTTCCAGCCTGCAGCGCGACCAGTTTCTCCACCAATCCAGTGACGCCGACCGGCGTCGGCGCGCAAACCATGCTGACCATCACGACGACCCCGCCCGCAAAAGCGATGGGGCGCCGCGACAGCATTCGTCCTGCAGTGTGGTTCCTGGCAGTAGGAATCTTGCTCACGGGTATCTGCCTTGTCTCAGCAGATGCCCGACGGAAGAAACTTGTCGGCGTCCTGCTCCTCGGCTTGGTCCTGACCGCTCTGTTCTTTCTGCCGTCTTGCGGGGGTGACGGTCAAAGCGTTTGTTCGGCCG
>JBAVAV010000168.1:0-4629 GCA_049585895.1 Candidatus Sulfotelmatobacter sp.
GCTTGAGACGTCCCTTGGGGGGCAGCAGGTCGATGGAGCGGCTGCGGTTGTAGTCGCGTGTCAGCAGACCTTTTTTTTCGAGATTGGTGATGTGCTTGTGCACCGTGGCCAGCGAGTTCAGCTTCATTCCCTTGCCAATTTCCTCGAACGACGGAGAGTAGCCATTCTCGGCCACGAAGCGCGAGATAAAGTCGTAGACTTGCCGCTGCCTCTTAGTAATCGCCATGCCGCCATTGTTGGCGAATATAAGGCGAATGTCAAGTGGATTCGCCCTTTAGCTGGCAGCCTTTAGCTACCGACCATCTGTCATCCCGACCGGAGCGGAGCGAAAGCGAGCGCAGTGGAGGGACCTGCTTTGTGCAACAGCTCATGCGTGGGCATCGTCTCGGCTGCAAGCCGGGCAAGCTCGTGCAAGCGGTGGCCCATGATTCAACTCCGAACCCGCGAAATGCGGTCTAATGGCGTATGGCTTACACGTGGTTCATCCTGCTGCTCACGGTGGCGGGGACAGCCCTGATGTTGTTAGTGGTGCATGGAACGCCGTTGGGCGATGTTCTGCATGAGCGGATTCCAGACCGGCCGCGTAGGCGGCTGTTTGTGGCTTCGGTGAGTTTCTTTTTGACGTTCGGCGGAGTGCGAGCCGTGGTGTATGCCATTGAGCACCAGATTCCGCCATTTCATTTTATTCAGGTGGGAGGGAGGCACATTCACCACCTGGTGTTTGGCATCGTTATCCTGATTGTTGTGGGATATGGTTGGCTGGCGGAAATTGGCACGGGCGCGGACGACTCGTCGATTCTGTTGAGCCGGCTGATGTCGATACTGTACGGCGTCGGCGCGGCGCTCACGCTGGACGAGTTTGCCCTATGGCTCAACCTCAAGGACGTTTATTGGTCCCATGAGGGACGAGCCAGCATCGACGCCACCATTCTGTTTGGGGCGCTGCTGGCAGCAGGAAGCTGGGGTGCTCCGTTGCTCCGAGGCGGAAAAAGAAAGGGCAAGAGCGCTCCGTCGCGAAAAGGGTGAACGACGGGGCAGCGAGTTATTGGGCACTCTGGCATACCAGAAGACATCCGAAACTTCTGCTGGACTCGTACCTCTAATAATAATGAGGTTGTGCGGAAGTCGAAGGCCAGGAGGAATGTTATGTCCAGAGTTTCGGTTCGTATGTTCGCGATGATGCTGACTTTGCTGGTGGGCGCAATCGCATGCAACGCGGGGAGTGGCGCAGTTGCGGTGCCGGCTCCGGCGGCGGATGAGGCGAAGGCTTCGGCTCCCGCGAAGCAAACTGCCGTAATTGCCGGCGGATGCTTCTGGGGAATCCAGGCGGTATTCCAGCACGTAAAAGGCGTGGTCAGCGCGACCTCCGGTTATTCGGGCGGATCCTCCAAGACGGCGGCGGAATACGAAGTGGTCAGCACCGGCGAGACCGGCCACGCGGAGCCAGTGCAGATTGTCTACGATCCTTCGCAGATCACTTATGGCGAATTGTTGCGAGTATTTTTTTCCGTGGCGCACGATCCCACGCAATTGAACCGGCAGGGACCGGATAGTGGCACGCAGTATCGCTCCGTAATTTTCTATGGGAACGATGAGCAGAAGCGCATCGCCGAGGCCTACATCGCGCAGCTCAATCAGGCTAAAGTTTTCCCCAAGGCGATCGTCACTCAGGTTGTGCCGTTGAACGGTTTCTACGCGGCTGAGGCTTATCATCAGAACTACGCGACGAATCATCCCCACGACCCCTACATAGCGTTCAATGACGCTCCCAAGGTAGAGCACCTTCGCCAACAGTTTCCGGATCTGTACACCGGAAAGTAGAGACGATCATGTTTGACCAAGATATGTTCAACTCTGATCTCAACCGGAACGATGCGCCCGACATGCGGCGGCGCGCATTTTTGTGTGCCACAGCCGGAGTGCTGGGCGGCGCAGCTCTGTTGTCTCTGCGCAAACCGCACGCGCTGCGGGCATTAGCGGCAATCACCCCGACCAAGCCAAACGATCCCGTCACTAACGTTGAATTTTCCGATGCGGGTGAGCGCCTGAAAACACTGCGCATCGCGAAAGTCGTCAAGAGCGACGACGAATGGCGCAAGCAGCTTTCTGGCAATGCGTTCGACATTGCCCGCCACGCCGATACCGAGATGGCCTTCAGCGGGAAATACTGGAACCTGCAGGACAAAGGAATCTACCGCTGCATCTGCTGCGACAACGCGCTCTTTAATTCCGAGACGAAATTTGAATCCGGCACTGGCTGGCCGAGTTTCTGGGCGCCGATCGCGAAAGAAAATGTTACCGAGATAAAGGACAGTTCTTTGGGCATGGAACGGACCGCAGTCTCCTGTACCGAGTGCGATGCGCATCTGGGCCACTTGTTTGACGATGGGCCCCGACCGACGGGTCTGCGCTACTGCATGAATTCCGCGTCGCTACGCTTCTTGAAAGTAGTGTGACGAGAGTCTGAAAATGCAGGAGGACGACGCTTACGACTCGAGCACGCTGTCGTCAAACTTTTTCTTGCTCCATGTTGCTGCGGCCTGAAGGAAAGCTACGATCAGCGGGTGAGGCTTCTTTTCCGTTGACGAGAGCTGCGGCTGAAACAGTGTAGCGATGAAAAATAGCAGCGTGGGCGATTCAATGGCGCGGATTTCACCGCCAGGGCCACGCGCCACCACCGGAAATCCCGCTTCTATCGTGCTCCATTCGTAATCGGGATTCACTTCGAAATTGCAAAAAAACTCTTCCGTCACGGTCTCTTTATTCTTGCCATAAAAGGACTGCAGGTACGAACCGGGCCGCAAACGGATCTCAGGCACCGCCCCGGATAGTTTGGGCGCATCGCCTTTCCGATCAGGAACGGCGCAGGCCACGGGATAGATGACGATGTTCCTCGATCCCGAGTTGTTCTCAGCGCTGTCGGCGTCCGCGATGCCGAGCACGTTGCGGGCGAACTCGATCAGCGTGTACTGAAAGCCTCCGCACGTCGCGAGAAAGGGCCAGTTGCGGTGGCGGGCGAACTCAATCCCCTTGAGCATGCCATCGGAGCTTTTGTAGGGACTGCCCGGAGAAGCCCACAGCCCGTCAAAGAGTTCGAGAGTTTTCTCCGCGCCATTGCCGGCCAGCGAAGGCGTAGGAACCCACTCGGAATCGACTTTGATCTTCAGCTTGCGGGCGGCGTGCTGTAACGAGTCGTTGGTGGCATGGTGGGAACGGAATTCAGCATTGAAGTCTCCCAGAATCCCGATGCGAACGGCGCCACTCACGCGCTCATTGTACTAAACGGACAGGTTGCGACTCGCGCCGGGTTCAAGCCTAATGGGAGGCTAGAGTAGATGAGTGAGGCTGAGCAGAAAATACAGGCAGAGAAGCGCAATCGCAGGTCCACCCCAAATCATCAGAGTGCATTTCCATCCCAGGGAGCGAGCCACGTCCTGCTGACTGCGCCACGAAATCAGGAATGTTTTGTCGTTTGCGCCTTTCATCAGCACGACGGGGGGGCGCGTCTCAAAGCCGTTGCTTCGATCTTGTTGTCCTTCGGGGTGCGCGCCGTTTCCGGGGCTGACGCCTTCCAGATTGGGGCTTACGGTGACTGGCGATGCGCTAACCTGCATCGCTGGATCTGCGATCCCTGCGGCCGCCCAAGCCGCGGGATTGGCGATGCCCGCTTTCTTGAGCGCTGCCGCGATTCTTTGCTGCTGCGTCATGTCTGCTGGTTTGGTTGAGCTCGCGCCAGTCGAGAGCCGGATGACCTCAGGAGAAGACTGAGATGCGCGGACCAGGAGTAGATCCGCTGGGACGGTATTGTCAAAGTTACTGCCACCGCTGGGTCCCAACGAGAACGAACTTTCGCCCCACTGAAAAGAAAGCGCGTCCCGAAGAGAAGTTGTTGCTTCGGTATCCTGAACCGGCTCAGGAGTTACTTCCAGCCCTGGATTCTCAGCTAGCGTTCCCAGAACAAAGAGCGAGTTCTTGGGCTTGATGCAGAACTCCTCCACTTTGATCTTGTTGCTGGCAACAATGCCGTGGCGGGACAGGAAGCTGCGCACGTTTTCGGGCACGGGATCTTTCGTGGTGAAAAACGAATCGCAGAACTGCTGCTGGAAATCGCCGTGCAAGTCGAGCTCGGCGCCGCGAGGATCGATTAACATTCGACCCGTGTTGTCGTCGAGAAAGAAGGGCAAGTGCATGGATTCGGCGGCGACTTTGACCCACTGCCTGCTTCTGCCGCTGCGTTTCCATTCCCAGACCAGCGTCCGGTAGTAATAGCAGGGCCGGGTGGTAATGGGCGCGGCCATGGTGTAAGGACCAACGGCCAGGCCGCTGATTTCGACCATTCCCAATGCCGCGCTGCGAATCTTTGAGGAAGGAGTATCGAGGATCAGACGGCGGCGCTGCAATAAAATGAAACCACGAAAGAAGAGATAGATTCCGGCGCAGACGCCGATGCCGCACCAGACGATCGGCCGCATGGGTTCCGACGAATAAACCAAGAGAGCAGAAAGAATCACTGGCTGGATCCGCCGGAGTTGAATTTGGGGACGCGCCCCGTATCGAGGCTAGCGGAGCGAGCGCGCGGCCAGCAGCAGAAAAGGTTGACGTGGGCTTACGTTGGTAATGGAGAGAACG
>JBAVAV010000169.1:0-6082 GCA_049585895.1 Candidatus Sulfotelmatobacter sp.
CTAAGACCCATAATGACATGGGAAACCCATTTTCGTGAAAAAAGACTCGATTAGGACTCAACCTTGACAAGAAAATCTCGCCTACCGAAAGTGCCGTAGGTTTGCAATTTCCTGCAGTTTTCAGGATGGGAAGCCTGCAACTTCGGGCGGCAAGCCGTGTGGTCGAAGGGGAGATTCTTCCCCCCGCGGTACCCCAATTCCGCTTTTAGAGGAACCGCCGCCTTACCTCACTTCTGTTTCTTCTTCTTGAAAAGCCCCATTACTTTGCCAAGAGGATTCTTCGTTTGTTGCCCGCCCTGGTTTCCGGACAAAGCGCCCTGAACCAACCCGCGCGCCATCGATTGCATATCCGGAACAAACTTTGGATTTGAGGCCGTCCCCTGTATGAAAAATGCAATGCTCGCGCCGTTGGAGCCGAGTCCCGCCAGTTGCGTTAGCCCGGTGACGTAGGTTCCGCCAAGGCTGGCATTCATCTTGAAGTTGAGAGCGTTAGTGGGGCTGACTGTGCCCGCGCCTGTAAGGACGCCGAACGCGGGAATGAGAAGGTTTATGTTGTCCGCCTTCATGCCCTCCGGCGCCACGCGCACATCCGAACTGAAGTTCTGGATAACTGTGTCATTGCCCCCGGTATTTTTCCCGGAGAGCGCGGAAACGGCGGCGAGCTTCGAGCCCAAGTTGAAGCCAGCCAGCGCCGCGTTCGACAGCCGGATAGCGCCCGTAGCGACCAGTTTGTCCACCGGACCGGCAATCGAGATATTGTCCCCCAAAGTACCACCCTTGAGGCGGGATCCTGAGGGCAGCACTACACCCAGAGCCGGCAGCATCGCCTCAAGATCGTCCACCGGCATGGCTTGTCCCGCTAACTTCATGTTTACGGAAGTAGTCGTGCCGCTGCTGTCATAGGTACCGGTCAGGTGCTGGACAGCATTGCCCATCGCAACATCCCCCTGCGTGAGCCGCCCGACTTGCTTGCGCAGATCATGCTCGACCGCATATTGCACCTGCACCGGTTTTCCTGCGGGTGATCCCTTTCGAACCACCTGCAGCTTGACCACTTTCAGTGTTCCAGCGGTCTTGGCCGAATGGCCGTCAGACGTTACCGTGCCATCGAAGTCCGCAATACCGGAGATGCCGGATGCGGGATCAATGAACCCTGACGTGGCCAGATTCATCTGCCGTACCTCAACTTTGGCCTGCAGCGGCGTAAGCGCGGCATTTTCGGAATTGACTGGACCGGAAGTGCCATCTAGCTTGAGGCTTCCTCCCGACGGCAGGCTGGCGCTCATGGTGAATGGAAAGGAGCCGGTCATCGAGAAGCCGGTTACTTTAATGTTCACTTTGTCGTAAACTCGCGGGCTCTCCGACGATCCAGCACGGGCAAGCGTGAGGCGACCGTCATTCACGTTGAGTTTGGCCACAGCGAGATCCGGATTGCTTTGCGAGGATTGCCCCACCGGCTTGGCCGCCGCGCTCCTGCTGCCCAGGCTGGAGAAGTTCCACTTCCCACCGTCTTGCGATCGCAGCAGGCTGATCTCGGGCTGCTTGAGTGTCAGCTCGGTTACGTGCAGCGATTTCGAAAAGATCAGCGGGATCAACTCCACGCCCACCTTTAACGATTTCGCGCGGACGAAGGCACTTGTGCCGAAGGCCGGATCGTCGGCAATGGAAATATCATCGGCAGTCACTCCGCGAGAAAAAACCGACAGCGCCAGGTTCCCAACCTTGACCTGCCGTCCCAGCGCATCGGTCAATTCCGATTCAAGCCTCGGACGGAATGTATTCACATCCACCAAGAACGGAAGCGCGATCGCGATTACAACCAGAGCAGCGATTAGAATGGCCGAGATTTTGAGAGCGCGTTTCATGGTGTGTTTCCCTGCCAGATTGCTTCAAGAACTGCGGCTCTGGACGCGTGGGACGGTGCTAGAGCGCGAGTGTATCACTTGCTTGTCCTGCAACTGTTCGAGCGACGGTTCTGGTTTCTACGTGTTGCTGGCGTTCCGCGTTTCTTCCGTTGTAGATCCACACCGCCCCGTCCTCATCAGTTGCACTTCGCTTGACACTGGTTGCGCTCTCTGCTGTAGTGTCCGCCAGCCTTATTGCGAAATTCAAGCGGGCGAGGCCAGACTTCGGAATTCCGTGTGCGTCGTTCCAAGGGTAACGCGTCAATGGTCACCATTCGTGACGTGGCGAAGGAAAGCGGATTCTCCTCGACGACCGTTTCCATTGTTCTCAACGATGCTCCGCTGGCGCGTTATATTCCCCCCGTCACCAAGAAACGTATCGAGCGTGCCGCGCAAAAGCTGGGGTACCGGCCCAATCAGTTCGCCCGGTCTCTGCGCAGCAAGCGCAGCCATACCGTCGGGGTGATGGTGTTCGATATGACCGATCCCTACTGCACACTCGTTCTGCGCGGCATCGAAAACACGCTCTATCAGGCTTCCTATCTTCCTATCCTCACCGATGTGCACAATGAGCGCGGCCGCTTCGAGCGTTATCTGGAGATGCTGCTGGACCGCCGCATCGAAGGGCTCATCGTTCTCGCTAACTGGCTTTTTCTCGACATCAACCTTCTCGGCGATCTGGAAAAAAGCAGCATTCCTACTGCGCTGATTGGCTGCGAGCTGAAGGGCGATTCGATGAGCTCCGTCATTGTCGACAATGAAGTCGGCGGTTATGCTGCCCTCGAGCACCTGCATTCTCTGGGTCATCGCAAAATTGCCTTCATTCGCGGCCCCAAGGGGTTGACCGACAGTTCACCGCGCTGGCGCGGCGTCCGCCGTTGCGCCAAGGCCTGCGGACTCGAACTTGAATCGAGTCTGGTCGTTGACCTGCCCGAGTCGCGCGATCCGATTTCCAGCTTCGAAGCCGGCTTTAAGCTCACCGAGGACCTCATCCATCAAAAGCGTCCCTTCACAGCATTGTTGGCGTTCGATGATATGACCGCTTTCGGCGCCATCCGCGCCTTAACAAGAGCCGGGCTGCGCGTGCCCGAACAGTGTTCGGTAATCGGGTTCGACGATGTTGCGACTGCCGCACTCTACACTCCGTCCCTCACCACGGTGCGTCAGCCCATGGAAGCCATGGGCGCTTCGGCGGTGGGGGTCGTGCTGGACGGCATCAACGCCGTGCTGGAGAAGCGCGAGGTCGCCGCCAGTCATCGGAGAGTGGCTCCGGAACTGGTGATGCGGGAGTCCACACGCAGACTGCTTTAGAACTTTCTGGTCTGGACCTTTGTTTTTGCTTGACAGAAGATGTCATGAAAAAGCACTATTCATACGTTTTAATAAACGTCTTGTGGCTTTCGATTCACATCGATCCAGAACATTTTTCAGAAGTGATACTAATCTTTCACCTGACAGGGAATGCCGAGAACGAATGGCGTTGAGTTCTCCGCCTTCCTTCGGCAGGAGGTTGCACATGCGCAGTCGGCAGCGCGGTATCGTCGCAGCACTGGTGTGTTTGTTTTTGGCGGGAGGGTTTGCTTGGGCAAGCATTTCCGGCAGCATCTCCGGGGTGGTTACGGATCCGAGCGGCGCCGTGGTCCCGGGCGCCTCAGTGGTGGCCACGAATAACCAGACCGGGGTTAAGACGATGGTCACCACCGACGCCAAAGGCTTCTACAGTCTCCCTGCGCTGGCGATCGGAACGTATGACGTGCAGGTCAGCGAGACTGGCTTCAAGAGCTACACCAAGACCGGGCTGGTGATCGATGCCAACTCGGCGCTCCGGGTTGACGCTGCGCTGCAGGTCGGCTCGATCAACGAAAAGATCGAGGTGAGGACCGACAGCGTCCATGTGGAGACGGAAACCACCCAGATGGGCGAAGTGATCACGGAGAAGACCATGACGGCTGTTCCTCTGAACGGCAGGGCCTTTACCGACTTGCTGGCGCTCCAGCCCGGCGTTTCTCCCTACACGTCAAAGGATACCGACATGACCGGCGTCAACGACCGCCCTGTGGACGGCGGTCTGAACTCGGGCAACCAGTCGGTCAACGGACAACGCGAAGCGGCCAACGGCTTCATGGTCAACGGCTCGAACGTTGAGGAAGGTAAGACCAACGGGGCCGCAATTATACCGAACCTGGATTCCATCTCGGAGTTTCGCATCATCACCAACAATTTCGACGCCGAATACGGAAACTACAGCGGCGGACAGGTGAACGTAGTTACGAAATCCGGCAGTAACGGATTTCACGGGAGCGGTTTCGAGTTTCTTCGCAACACGTCGCTGGATGCGAAGAACTACTACTCGCTGCCTACGGATAAGACTCCGGTGTTCCGGCAAAATCAGTTTGGCGGAACGTTCGGTGGGCCAATCAGGAAGGATAAGACTTTCTTTTTTGTCGACTACCAGGCGACGCGGCAAACCCAGGCGCCCACTGTAAATACGCAGATGCCCTCGGCGCAGAATTTTACCGGCGACTTCTCGGATTCAGCGGGCTTGTTCACTACCAGCGCCGACGCAAACAACAACCCGGTCGCATCTACCGTTGGAGGTCCTTTTTGGGCCAGTGTTCTGTCTGGACGCTTGGGGGGACAAGCTGTCAGCGACGGGGAGCCTTATTACTATACGGCCGCCACAATCGATCCCACGACCATCGATCCCAATACGGGCGCCGGCACGCCGTATGGTTCAGATTGCACGCTCCCGTCGCAATGCGTGTTCTTCAACGCTCTCATTCCGCAAAATGCGTGGTCGCCCGTCGCGATGAACATGCTGAAATTGGGCCTTATCCCGCAGCCGAACGCGCCCGGCAACTTCTTCGAGACCTCCGCTTATCCACAGAAGTTGCGCGACGACAAAGGTGGAATCCGTGTGGATCAGAACACGCGTTTCGGCGCACTGTTCGCCTACTATTTCGCCGACGATTACTCGCTGAACTCCCCCTTTCCTAATGGTGGGGCCACGGTACCGGCTTCCAGTTTCCCGTACAACGCCAACACCGCCGGGCGGGCCCAGTTGCTAAACCTGGGCGATACCAAGAGCTTTGGCGCTTATGCGGTCAATGAATTCCGCTTCAGTTACCTGCGCAATACGCTTGCTTTGGGAGAACCTCAGGGCGGGGTTGGTCCGAATTTCAGCCTGGCGAATCTGGGTTTCGTCACCCCCTGGAACGCCGCCACGGGAGGAATCAGCCCCATCGCGCCAGTGTTGGAAGGCGTGCCTTTTATTCAGTTCAATAACTTCTCAATCGGAGTTCCGCAGGTCAGTACGCGGCAGTTCAACAATTCCGTTCAATTGTTGGACAATTTTTCCAAGGTGATCGGCACACATTCGCTGAAGTTCGGCGGGCAATTTCATTACGACCAAATTAACGAAAGGAACCTTGCCGCTGAGAACGGCCAGTACGGGTTCAGCGGGTCGGAAACCGGAATCGATTTCGCCGATTTTCTATTGGGCGCTCCCGACAGCCTGACGCAAGCCAGCCCGCAGATTCTCGATTCCCGCAGCAAGTACTACGGCTTGTTTGCGCAGGATAGTTGGCGTGTCACCTCCAACCTGGTTTTCAACTATGGCCTGCGCTGGGAGGCCAGCATGCCCTGGTATGACACGCAGAACAAGATCGAAACCATTATCCCCGGCCAGCAGTCTACAAAGTTCCCGGGGGCGCCTTTAGGCTATGTGGTTGCCGGCGATCCCGGGGTTCCGCGGACCCTGGCGCCCACGCAGTGGCACAACTTCTCGCCGCGTCTTGGCTTTGCCTATTCGCCGAGCGCGTCCGAAGGTCTTCTTGGCAAGATATTCGGCGGCCCCGGTCGCACCAGTATTCGTGTCGGCGCCGGCCTGTATTACACCTCAGTGGAGGATCTCTCACAGTTCCTCGAAGTGGGTGACCCGCCCTACGGACTGTACTATGGCAGCGCCAGCCCCCCGCTGCTCGAATCCCCCTACATTACTCGTTCCAGCGGCGCCCCCGTGGGACTGCGCTTTCCGCTCCCATTTCCTTCGACTGACGTTTCAGCGCAGAATCCCGATACTACTTTCCCCAGGGCCCAGGTCGAGCCTCTTTCCTACGATTTTTCTTTCGACCACAGAAACAAGCTGCCGTATTCAGAGCACTACGAACTCTCTATCC